>NZ_JBHYKG010000169.1:0-18085 GCF_042741245.1 Kitasatospora sp. NPDC058965 | reverse complement strand
CCGTCACCATGCGTGGCGTTGGCCTCGGCTGCGCCTCGGCAGGTGAGTGGGTGATTGAGGGAATTCGCCTGCGGCGAATTCGCAGGCTTGCTCACGTAGTTGATGGTGGGGCTTTGGCGTCGCTACGCTCCGCCTTTCGGCGGCCTTTCCTCCGGGCCTACGGCCCGTCAACCGGTCGACATTCCGGTCTTACTGGGCCGGTGCTTTCACGGCCCTACGGGCCGGTTTGCTGACAGGATTTCCCGGGCTGCGCCCGGGAGTAAGCGTTGACGATGTGACGCAAAATTCGGGTAGCAGCCCATCCCTCCGGACGGGCGGGGTACCGGCCGGGGCCTGCGGCCCCTCGTCGTTGACGATGTGTCGCGGACTTCCGGTATCAGCCACAACCCCACCCCCGGGGCCTCCCCCCGGTCCCGGCCGGTACGGCACCCGGGGCCCCGTCACGCCTTGCGGTTGCTGGGCCGATGGCCCGGCAACCGCCCCCGGGACGGGGCCTGCGGCCCCCGGGAGCAACCCCCGGGCCACCCTCGGAGCCACCGGTCCGGCCCGGCCTCCCCCAACCCCGGTGACGAACCCTCACGAACACCCCGCACAACGAACCCTGACGGGCCCCCAACCACAAACTCAGAACCGGAATCCGGAGGATTTTTAGAGGGTTTCCGGCGGCGTTTCACCGGCTTCCGCAGAGCCCTATCCCACCGATTCCCTGGCGGGCTCTGGACGCGCACAGGCAACCTCACGACAACCGCCCACCACGGCTCTATCCTGCCGCACTCCAGGCGGAAATCAGAACTCCCTGCCACTCCCTTTCGAGCAGCAATCCGAACCAATTTCGAGCCGCAGCGGCAGGGAATCGAATTCAGGCACCTCGGAAAGGGGCCTACGGCCCTTCCAGGCCGACACGGCGACCGCCGTTCCAGGACGCCCAGGAAATCCCGACCGGCATCACCCGGGCAATTCCCGGAGCGGCCACACCAAACCGAACACCGGACCAGGACGGCGGCCAGGGCGAGCACGGCGGGGCGCGGCACCGGGCGGCCAGGGCGAGCACGAGCACAGCGGGACGGCCTGGCGGCCGACCAGAACAGCGGCCAAGCGCAGCAGCACGAAAGCGGTCGGCGGGGGCGCAGCCAAGGCCGGCCCGAGCAGCAGGTACAACACCCTGTCGACGGCCTCGTAGTGCTACAGCACAGCAACACACGACCTCAGATCGGCGGCCAGGAAGACCAAACGCGAGTCTCCGGTGACATCCACGCGCCCCAAGGCGACCGGGGTGTCACCCGCACGCCGCAGGTCGGGCAAGCCCTGTTCGAAGTCCTTGCAGGTGACGACACCGTCCTCCGCCATGCACTGGGCCCGCCACGCCCAGATGTCGAGAAGCCGGCTGGCCGGTGCCCTCGATTCCGCCCACACCCGGAACGAGGCCCCAGCACGCAAGGCCAGGGCAACATGGCCAGCGGCAACAGTCCCATGCCGTTCAAGGGCAACAATCAGGTCTTCGCGATCCACGACGCGCAGTATGACGCCCCACCAACCCGGCCAGGACGGCGACGCAGCAAGGCCGGCACCGACCGGAGCGGGACGGCAGCCCCCGGCTGGACCGCGCCGAAGGGCACCACCCGCAAACACAGCAGGCGGCGCCGGTCACCAGGACAGGCCCCGGACCGCGGCCAGAACAGCCCACACCTCGCGGCCGCCAGCACCCAAGCAGCAGCCGCGGCCCCACCCAGCACCCAGTCGCACCCGCCTGTCGCGCCCGGACCACACACAGGGGATCAGGGGTATCCGCCCACGCCACAGCACGCGACAGCACCCCACACGACAGGGCGGCGCGACAGCCCCCAACCCACTACCAGGACGACCACCAGAACAGCCTCCTGGGCGGCCTGACGGCCACCCAGCCGCCCAGCGAGGCGCACAGCGGCGGGCACGGCCCGGACGGCGGCGCGGCCCGGACAGCGGCCAGCACGGCGGGACGGCAACGGCGGCGCAGCAAGGCCCGGACGGCCCCGGGACGGCGGCAGCAGGCACCAGGAAGGGGTGCGGCCTGGACGGGGCAGCCACCCACCGACGTCACGGCGGCCAGGGCCCAGCCCGGCCCCACCAAACCGAACACCAACCCCACCACCACCCCCGCCCCGCAATTCCGACCCGAATTCAGACCACCCCCAGCAACCAATCCGCCAAAACAGTCAAACGGTATACCCGGCTGAATTCACCCCCGAAAACACATCCAACAATGCCCAACCGGCCCTCAAGCGGGCCGACCCGCCCCCCGCCCCCACCAACCACCACACACAGTCACCACCTCGACTCGACTCACGCCCACCCAGCACCCCCAACAGGTCCAACCAAAGGTCCATACAACACAGCCTCCGAGGCCATTCCACGCCCACACCGGCCACCAGGTCACACTCTGCGGCCCCTCGCCGGGTAGAGTTTCGCGTGCAGCACGCGGTCCTCCCACCACGGATCATCCGGAGTGGAGGCCAGCGCGGCCACCAGCTCGCGCTTGGTCGGGACCGGCAGCACCAATGGGCCCAAGTCCTTTGCTATGCAGGCCTGTACGCAGCCCGGGTACTCCAACCGGTCCGGCCGGGCCTCCTCCCGCAGCTCCAGCTTCGAGTCCGCCTTCCCCCCAATCGAGCCCCGACACGTCCAGCACGGACGCAGCCGCGCGTTCGCCGTACGGGCGGCCTCCAGCCGTTCCAGGCGCTCCTCGCGGTCCTTGTGGCAGGGCCGGCAGCGGCCGCCCGGTCGGCGGGCCCACTCCACGCGGCGGCCGTACACCCAGGTGCTCTCCTCCTCGGGAACGTCGCCGCAGTCGGCGCAGACCAAGGAGTCCATCAGCTCCTGGTGGGCCTTGTGCCGCTCGTCCTCACGGGCCGCCTGGCGCAGCTCGTAGGCGGCCCGGTTGTCCGGGTCCTCCAGCGCCTCGAGCAGGGAGTGCCGGCCGGGGCGGCCGTAGCGCCACCACACCGGCCCGAGCGGCCCGTGCCCGGCCAGCAGCTCCAGGGTGGTCGCGACGACGGGCACAGCATCGTCGTACTCGCGCCACCCGTCGTCGTTGTAGTCACGGACCTCCTTGCACCACCGGCCGCGTCAGCAGTCGACGGACAGGCCCGCGACCGCCCCCTGACGGTTCGCCAGCGCGAGGGGCCAGTTTGGACGCACTTGGCGGCATCGACGGGCTGCTGCAGGTTCCGATCGTCGGTATCCCACTTCTTCTTCCCCAAACCGATCCCAACTGAGCGAGTAGCGCCCAGCCGACCTCTGACCCATGTCGTCGAGGAGAATGACTGCGCAGCAACTGACCGAGGAGTGGCGTGATCATCTTCGACACGAATGCCGTGAACTTGATTAACCCTGACAGCTCACGGGCCGACATCATCCGCAAGCTCCGCAGGTCCGGTCATCACGCGGTGGCGGTGCCGTGGATGGTGCTGGAGGAGATGGTCGCCCACCAAGCAAAGCAGTACATGGCGAGGCATCAGGCCGTCGTCAAGGCGCTGACGACGCTGAAGCAGGTCATGGTGTGGGACCTGAAAGGCGGAGTGGAAGAGATCGATCTGGAGCGCTTCCAGGAGCACTGGCGGAGGCTGTACGGCGAGATCTTCGACGTGATCGAAACCAGCGGAAAGGCCGCTCGTAAGGCCCTCGCCAGGGAGGCGCTCGCCCTCCCACCCGCGCGCCAGGGCGAGAAGAAGGCCGAGGGCGGCCGCGACGCCGCAATCTGGTTCTCGATCCTGGAGTACCTGGAGGCCAACCCCGGCAAAGAAGTCTGCTTCGTGACGAACAACCACAAGGACTTCGGCGACGGAACGACATATCCGTACCCGATGGACCAGGACCTCAGCCCCTACCAGGGGCGCCTTACCCGCCTGAAGAACTTCGACGAGGTCGTAGCGCAGTACACCACCACCGTCTCCGGCAAGGACGCCGGGGCCGCAGCTGAGGACTTGCTGCGGTCGGTACGGGCCAGCACGGCTATCGGGCAGATCGCCGCCAGCATTCCCGGCCCTGCCTCGGGCTTCCTGGGGCTCACCAGCACCGCCGCAACCGTGCGATGGAAGTCCTGGGTCCTACCCCCGCAAGCCGAACTTCTCGAGGTCACCGACGTGACGGGGCACGAGATCGAAGGCGACACGTGGTACACCGCGAACACAAGCTGGCTGCTGGTCGGCGTGGTCGCCCCCGTCACCGGTGTCTTTTCGGCTGTCGCATGCACCTGGCGGCTGAAGATTCTGTTCTCGACCAAAGATGAGGGTGAGGAGCCGACCATTTTGACGACCGGGGACCCTCTGCCACCCGCCCCCGGCGAAGGGGCCTACGACAGCGCGATGGCCCGGCTGTCTGAACGCGGGGGAGGGCTCGACACCGCCCATCAGTCGGCGGCGGAAGCCCTGCCCGCCATGTTCGGCTGGCCGTCCGAGCTGCCCGCAGTCTTCGACGTCGCGCCCCACGTGCAGATGTACGCCAACCCCGTTCTGCCCACGTTCGACTTCGGCAGCATCGTGCCGAAGCTCGACCTCGGCCCCCTGGTGCCCACGTTCGACTTCGGCAGCATCGTGCCGAAGTACACCTTCGACGTTGCCTCAATCCTGCCGAAGTACGATCTGCCCTTCGCAGCGGAGACATTCAAGGCCCAGTACGGAGTGGCGCCGCGCCTCACCCGGGACCAGTCGGCCGAGGAGAAGGCGACCGGTGCTGAGGGATCCATCACGGACAGCGCCCACCAATCCGGCAATGGCGAGTCAGATACGGACGGCGTGCCCCTGGACAACGAGTCCGAAGCCGAAGGACCTGAAGAAGGCTGACCCTCGGCGCGCCCCGAAACAAATGGCATCCGAGGCCGCCGACTATCCGATTCAGACGAGATCCAGGACGCCCAGGGTCCAAGACGCGGGTCGGTCCAGTAGACGATGGTGTGCTTGGCCGACGGCGGCAACGCGCAGGTCCTGGCTCGGCGTCCGACGGGCTCCACACCGCCTTCGTCGCCGACGCCCGCCAGCGCGGCGAGGACTGCGGCCCGCCCGACCTCCTCCCCGCCCCGGAACTGCCGGCCGGCGCAGGGGCGGCGTACCGGCCCGCCGCCGAGCTCGCCTACACCGCCAGCACCGGCGAGGAGCGCCACCGGCTGCGGGCGTTCGTCGAACGCCACCGCCCCGGGGTCGGCGCCGAGGAGACCGCGGCGCAGCTGGCGGCCTGCGCAGCCCTGTGGGAGCAGGCCGGGCCGGGCGACCGGGGCCGGGCGTGGGAGCGGCGCTGGCGAGCGTTCCCTCGGCTGCTGGTGGTCCTGGTCGGCACGACGGCCGCCGGGGTCCGCTCGGCGGTGGCGGACCTGCGCCTGGCCGCCGAAGAGAACCCGGCCGTCGCCGCCCGCATCGAGGACCTCATCCAACGCGGCCCGTCCGCACCCATCTGGCACCCGCTCAGCAGTAGCAGCAGGCGGCGTGCGGATGGACGGAACTGTAGAGGCGGCGAGCGGGAGCACCGACAGGGCGCTGATAGGGCTCGTTGAATTTGGCTCTGGCCGGAGTTCCGTGAATGATCTTCTGTTCGGCAGCGGGTACTGGACGGGGACCTCGTCGTGGACCGCACCGTCCCACTCCGCCGCGCGGCACGTCGTGATCACTCACAGAATCGCGCCAGGGTTGGATCGCGTGCTACGGCTGATCCGGGAGCGCGGCCACCAGGAGGGCGACGGCTTCCTCGGGCGTCTCGGTGCGCGCGACCAGTTCCCCGCCCCGGCGCCGCACCCCGTACAGCCGCTCATCGTGCGGGAACAGGCCGTACCCGACCTGCCCTGCCCAGTGGCCGAACCCTGCCTGTCTGCTCTGGGGGAATTCGATCCTGGTGGAGAACCACACATTGAAGTGACTGGTGATCGGTATCAGCCTGCGGAGCGGCGGCTGGGAGTGCGCGGCCACCAACAGCGCGTGCGTGCGGGGCAACCGGCCCCACGACGACGTGTGGAAGCGGTCGAGCTTGGTGTGCCACACCAACTCGACCGCGTCCAGAGGCTCCTGTTCGTGCTCCACGGCCCATGGGCGGTACGCGATGCCCGGAGCCAGGGCCTTGGTCTCGCACAGCCGCGCACCGCCGATCCACGCAGCTGTCGCCCTGACCACTTCGGCCGGCTCTATGACCCACCCGCCGGCCATGAGTACGCCGCGGCTCTGCAGGGCCATCCAGAAGCCCCCGCACTGCTCGCCGGTCGGATATACCGACAGGAACCTCGAACCCCAGGACTGATCGTAGGGCGGACGCACCGTCACCCGCCGGCCGGACTCCTCGCCGCTGTACTTCGCGATGCCCAAGAGCTCATCGTCCGGTTCGGGCAGGACCACTCCGAGGCCCTCCGCCGTACGCTTCAACACCTCCTTGGGTGCCCCGCAGCCTCCATGCTGGCGCTCGCCCGTCCCCGCCTCGACGCTCATCCGCTCAGTATGCCGTGCAATTGTGCGATTCCGGGGGTGATCACGACGTCCTGCGCGGCGCAGCAGAGCGGCACAGTCCGCGACGAGGTCCCTGCCCAGCACCTGGCGCCGAACAGAAGATCATTCACGGAACTCCGGCCAGAACCGTTTTCGCGGATCCTCATCAGCGCGGCCCGTTTGGCCCGCTTCTTTCGATCACGTCGCTTCCTCCTGCCTCCGTCGGGGTGCTTGGGGCAGAAGCCTCACGTGGTTGGCATGGTCTCCGGCCAGAGGTTGACCACAATCATGTTTCCTTCGACATCCCACCCGACCTTGACCCCACGCCTCACCGGAGCGAATGCGGCTCGGAGGCCACCGTCCGACAGATCGCGGGCGATGTCCAAGTCATCGACTCGGAACTGGATGCGCTTGCCTGGCTTGGTCGTCACGGGGGCTGCTGCCTCGTGAAAAGCCAGCGCATCGGCCCGGTAGGTGGGAAAAAACCAAACCATCCCGCGATAGCCCGCCTTCCCTGCCCACCGATGGACCTCGGCGACCAACTGGCGACCGACTCCGCGGCGACGGTGGTCCGGGTGAACTCCAAGATCGGTCATCTCGGCAAGGATCTCTGGGAAGATTTCCCTCTGCTCCGCGGTGAGACCCGCATTCCGAACCACGTCCTTCGCCCAGTGGCTGGCTGCGACCGGGCCAGCCAAGGCGGCACCGGCCAGCGTCCCATCCGGCGCGACCGCTACCAAGGCACCCATCAGGTAAGCCTTCGGCGCACCAGCTCTGACCTGGTCCTCAAAGGCGTGCAGGATCGAACTGAATGCGGTCGCGTCCTGGGTGCCCGCCAGGGCAAGCAGTTCCGCAGCGCTGTCGATCTCGTCGGGCTGGACGGGGCGAACTACATACTCAGGGCTCCTCAACGTCATCGCGCCATCGTGACACTGCCCCGAGCAAGCTGAAGGTGTTTTCACCGCGATCGTCGCCGTTTGTCCGGTGGCGCCGTGGGGAGAGGGGAGGTCACGCGGCGATGGCCGGACCCGACAGCCCGCCGGAAAGCCACCCACGCTGCCGCAGTCCTGGGGCTCGGCGACCACACCAGGTGGTGCAGTAGCGGCGGGCCCGGCCGGTGGATGCCGGCGGCATCGCCTGGGCACAGACTGGGCAGTGGCCTGCCGGGACGGAGGTGGCCAGGCGTTCCAGGAGTCGCTGGACGCGGTGCTGCTCGTCGAGTTCGAAGGGTTCCTGATCGGCGGGGCAGTCGGTGAGCAGCTCGGCGAAGGTGGCGCGCAGCTGGGTGAGGTTGCGGCAGCGGGCGCCGAGCAGGGCGAGGTAGTCCTCGACGGGCCAGGTGGCCAGGGTGGCGGTGCGGGTGAGGTAGAGGCCGACAGTGTCGATGCGGTGATGGTCGACGGTGTCGAGGAGGAGGTAGCCGAGGAGCTGCCAGGCGGTGGCCTTCTCGAAGCGGCGGGGATGGCGGGTGCTCTTGATCTCGATCAGCGTGCCGTCGACCAGGAGGTCGGCATCGGCGGTGATGTCGACGCCGGCGAACATCACGCCGCCCGTGCAGCCGGCGGGATCGGTGGAGGCGCGCAACTTCTGGAGGGGGCCGGCGGACGCGTGGACGAGCTGGGCGGTGACGTCCTCGACCAGGTCGCGGTGGGGCAGGTCCAGAAGTCGCTCGAGGGTGAAGTCCTTGGGGGCCTCAACAGCGGTCAGGAACAGCGGTGTGTAGGTGAAGCCGTAGGGGTTGCGGGCCGCGACCTGGTACCAGGCCGCGGTGAGCAGGACCCGCGCGAGCTCTTGTTCCTCTTCCCAGGTGCGGTCCATCGGCAGGTCCCTGTTGTCCAGGTCCAGGGCGTGAACGGTCTCGGCCAGGCGCTGGAGAATCTGCTCGCCAACGACGCCCATACGTTCACCGGCCCGGCGGCCACCCATGCCCCGACTGATCTCGATGCCCAGACGCGTGGCCAGATCGACGGGGGCTGCAGCGGTGAACGCCAGGCGCAAGCGCTGGTCGATCGCGGTCCCGACGGTGCCAGCTTCGGTTCCCACCCCTTCGGGTGGCAGCAGGACAGGGTCAGTGGCGTACCGGGCGCGGAAGTTCTCCCGCAGCGGCTTGGGACCCGCCGACATCTCCCGGTCCAGGAAGCGGCGCAGTGGAGTGCGGGGGCAGCTGAGACCGGAGGTCAGGCTCATGCGGTCCACCGCCGGCCGGTGACTCTGCTGCGGGCGGGGCTGGCAGGGGGCACCGCAGAGGCGCCGGACCGGGGCGTGGTCGGGGTAGTGGCGTGTAGGCGGTTCGTCATACCGGCGACGCTAGGAACGTCCCCTGACGGGTTGTAGGACGAACGGAGCAGCCGCGTAGCCCGGCCGGGGACGTCTTCACCCGACCGGGCTACTCCTCTCCGTGCCTCGCAGGCGCGGCTCGCCGCTGGACATCCGCCGTCTCGGCCCCCGCCCGGATGCCGGGCCCGGGGTCCGCCCCGGCCTCGGTGTCGGCGTCCGGGCCGCCAGCGTGGCGGGGGTGAGGTCGCGGACTGCCTGGTGGTCGTCATCGGTCAGGTTGTGGAGGCCGGCGCGGTCGAGGGCGGCGTGGAGGGGCTGGGCAGCGGGGCCGGCGAGACGGCGGTTGGCGGTATCGGTGGTCTGGCGGGTCTGGTGGGCTGCCTCGCAGGTGCATTCGGCTACGTCCTGGCGTCGGGTCTGGGGGATGCCCAGATGGGCGGTCAGTCGTGCCCCGCCAGCACGGCACGTGCCGCGCGGGGCCTGGTCGGTGGCCGCTGTCGACGGCGACCACCCACCAGGCCCTCACCGACGCCCACGCCGCCAGACAGGTCCTCGGCGTCACCGACTTCGTCGATCTGACCACCCAGTCCACGTCTCGCCGGAGGAACCGATTCGAGCAAGTGCACCTGGCCGGCGTTGGTTTGCCGAGAGGATGTGTTCATGGACTACAACCTCAGTGCACTGGGCCCCCGGGAGTTCGAGCACCTGTCCCAGTCGCTGGCGAAGTGCGTCCTGGGTCCGGGGGTGAGCGTGTTCGGCGACGGCAAGGACGGCGGCCGGGAGGCCACCTTCCGCGGCCCGGTGACCTACCCGCACGAAGGGCAGGCCTGGGACGGGTACGGGGTGGTGCAGGCCAAGTACCGCCAGCGGGAGAACCAGCGAGTTCCTGACACGCTCTGGATGGAGCGCGCTATCACGGGGGAGCTGCAGCAATGGGCGGCCTCTACTTCCAGGCGCGGTGACCTGCCGGAGTACATGCTGTTCACCAGCAACGTGGTCCTGTCCCCCGTACCGGGCACCGGCGGTATCGACCGTGTGCGCGCCCACATCGCGGCGGAGGCCAAGCGCCTCAAGATCCGCCTCAAGGGCTGGGACGTTTGGCACTACGACGAGATCTGCCGCTACCTGGAGATGTACCCGGGCGTGCGCCAGAGCTACGCGGGCTTCATCACCCCCGGCGACGTCCTGAGCCGGCTGCTCGACGTTCTGCCGGACGCCACCGCCGAGACCGCCGACATGATCCGGATTCACGCCGCGATGGACCTGATGGCCGATCAGTGGGTGCGCCTGGGCCAGGCGGGATCGGAAGCCAGCGGCAAGATCGGCCTGGGACCGGTGGCCGTCGACCTGGAGGCCCGCCTCACCGGCAATGATCCGGAGTTCGTTCGCGCCGGCGAGTACGCGATCGAGCGAGGCGACAGCATCATGCGTCCCTCCCTGCAGACCGCGGAGGACCCCCGCCACATCCTGGTCATCGGCGGTCCGGGCCAGGGCAAGAGCACGCTCGGGCAGCTAATCTGCCAGGCCTACCGGGTCGCGCTCCTGGACGAGGAGGGGGAGCACCTGCTGACCGGCGAAGCGCGCGAGGCGCTGCGGACCCTGCGCCGTGACCTCGACGAGATCTCCTTCCCAAAGCCGCGGGCACGGCGGTGGCCGCTGCGGATCGCGCTGCACGACTACGCCAACGCGATCCTGGGCGGCGAGGAGCTCAGCCTGCTGCACTTCCTCGCGCAGAAGGTCGAGAAGCGCGCTCCCGGTGTCAAGGCGGCGACGCTCTCCCGCTGGCTGCGCACGTGGCCCTCAGTGATCGTCCTCGACGGCCTGGACGAGGTCGCCTCGACCCACATGCGAGACCTCGTCATGACGCGGATCTCCGAGTTCCTGACCTACGCACGGGGACTCGATGCCGACCTGTTCGTCGTGGGCACCACCCGCCCCCAGGGGTACAAGGGGGAGTTCCATCGCGGCGACTACGAGACCGTCATGCTGACCGAGATGTCCCTGGCCGACGCGCTGCACTACGCGGACCGGCTCGTGAAGGCTCGGCACCACGACGACCCCGACATGCACGAGGAGGTGGGCAGGCGCGTCGCCGAGGCGTCACGGGAAACCGCGACGACCCGCCTGATGCGCTCTCCCCTGCAGGTGACCATCATGTCGCTGCTGGTCGAGAAGCACGCCCGGATGCCGCAGAACCGCTTCGAGCTCTTCGACGCCTACTACAACACGATCTACGAGCGGGAGGTCGGAAAGCCGAACGAGACCGGCCGCCTGCTCGCGGAGAACCGCCAGCACGTCGACTGGCTCCACCAGTACGTCGGCGTCCTGCTCCAGACCCGCGCAGCACAGTACGGCCGACGGGACGCCGTCATGGACCAGGAGGAGCTGAAGCAGCGGCTGGAGGAGCGTCTCGTCGAGGAGACGGACGATCCTCAGCGGGCCAGCACGTTGGGAGCAAAGCTGATCGCCGCAGCCACCGACCGCCTTGTTCTTCTCGTGGCACCTGAACTGGGTCAGATCGGGTTCGAGGTCCGTAGCCTGCAGGAATACTCCGCCGCACGGGCCCTCATCTCGGGCCCCGACGACGCGATCATCCCCCGCCTGGAGACGCTCGCTCGGCACCCTTCCTGGCGCAACACCTGGCTTCTGGCGGCCGCAGGCGTCTTCACCAAGCACGCCCATCTGCGCGGCGAGCTCGTCGGCGCCCTGCGCACGCTCGATGCCCAGGACGAAGCGAGCATGCTGCTGCTTCCGGGGGCCAAGCTGGCTCTCAGCCTCCTCGACGACGACCTCGCACGCCAGCACCCCCGCTACCAGAACCTCCTCGTCCAGCACGCCGCCGAACTCATCGCCCAGTGCTACACCGGTGACTACCGCGTCCTGGCCGGAGTCCTCATCGATGCCGCGGGCCGCCACACGCAGGCCCAGGCCCATCTGCTGCGCGCCGCGAAGGACGCCGCCAGCAGCCGCGGCCGACGGCTGCTGTACGCCTGCCAGGTCCTCGCCTGCTGGGCAAAGGTGCCAGGCTCCCTGGGCCTGGCAGCCCGTCAGCTCCTCAGCAGTGCCGTGCAGCACATGACGCCCACGGAACGTGCCGCCGCCCGGCTCTGCTCGGCCGATCGGAACTGGGCGGTACCTGTGCCCGGCCTCCCCACCTACAAGGCCACCTCCGACGTCAGGACTACCCTCGGCGCCTTCATCACCGCCGACGAGTCGGCCCCAGCGGTCCACTCCTTCATCAAGGGCCTTCGCAGCATCACCGTCTTCCTCCAGAAGATCGACGGCGTGACCGTCCCCTACTGCGAGTCCAGAATGCGCGTGAACACAACACTCTTCAGAAACCGGGCCGCGGGGGCCGAGGTTCGGCGAAGCTGCTTGGCTGCGGTCGAGGCCCAGGACGAGACAGGGTGGCAGATCGCCATGGTGTTCGCCGACATGTTGGCGAACCTCGTAGATGTCGTCGCCCCGGAGCCCACGATCCGCGGGATCAACTGATCGCCACCGCGCCGAAGCGGATCCGGGGCTGTCCGAAGTCAACCCGCCAATCCGGCACGCCTACGAACGAACGCCGCATCGCGGGGTCAGTGCCCTGCTCGGCTACCTGTATCCCATGATCACTTCCCACAGGTGGCGCCATGCAGCCGCCGCCCTACTGCTCTCCCTGGCCACCGCCCTCGCCCCGGCCACGGCAGCCTCCGCCCGGCCCGGCACGGCGCCTACCCCCCTGACCGCAGGTGACCGGGCGCTGCCCGCGCCGCCGTCGGCCGACCAGGTCCGCGCCGAGATCGACACCCTCACCATCGAAGCCCCGCACCCCATGACCGGCTACTCGAGGGCCAAGTTCCCCCACTGGGCGATGCAGTCCGGCACCTGCGATACCCGCGAGATCGTCCTGCAACGAGACGGCCAGGACGTCGTCACCGACGCCCAGTGCCGCGCCGTCGCCGGCACCTGGACCTCCCCCTACGACGGCAAGACCTTCACCGACTCCAAGCTGCTCGACATCGACCACATCGTTCCGCTGGCGAACTCCTGGAGGTCGGGGGCCGACGGCTGGGACACCGCCAAGCGCAAGGCCCTCGCCAACGACCTGACCCACAGCCAGCTCGTCGCAGTCTCCGCCACCTCCAACCGCTCCAAGGGCGACCAGTCCCCCGACCAGTGGAAGCCCCCGCTGCAGTCCTACTGGTGCGAGTACGCCCGCGCCCGGGGCGACATCAAATACCTCTACGGCCTGAACACCACCGAACCCGAGAAGGCCGCGCCCGGCGACATGCTCGACACCTGCCCCACCGCCTGATGCCCGCCATCGAACCCGCCCTGTGCGAGGACGAAGCCACCACCGGCCCCGGCGGCGCCATGACCGACGAAGTCGGCGTCATCACCGGCGACCTCACCGTACGCACCACCCGACGCAGCGACGGCCTGGTCGACGTCGCCCTCCAGTACACCGGCGCCGACGAGTGGTACACCCTCACCGGCAGCCCCCACCCCGTGCCCGACGGCCAACTCGAGGACTACCACCACCAAGTCCTCGACGCCATCGAGGCCGGCGGCGAAGCAGTCGCACCGCACTGACCGGGCCGCGCACCCCTCGTACCGGAACGGCCGGGGCGGGTTTCGGTGCCGGGCACTGGGCTGCCACCGCCCTGAGAAGCACCGCCGGCCGCGCCCTCACTGCGAGGGGCGCGGCCAGCGGGTTCGACGTCACGGGCGCCACCACTACCCTGGCCGGCGCCATCGCCGCCGCAGGCCGGCGTACCGAGGCCGACCAGCACCTCGCCCGCTGCGCGGCCGCCTGTCGCGAGCACTTCGGACCCCACCACCCCCGCACCCTCGCCGCCGAGACCGAACTCGTTGCGAACGCAGACTTTCCGGCAGGACACGAACCAACTGGACATGCAGGGCGAGATCACACGATGGGTGGGGAGATCACCTGAGCACGTTTGGCCAGGGCCGGAGCAGAGAGCATTGGTTCTCCTGCTCCGGCCAGCCCTGGTCGCGGGGCGTCTCAGTACTGCTCGGCCACTTGCTCGGCGATCGAGAACTCGGCGCCGCATTCGCCGCACGTTCCCTCGCCGAACAGGTAGGTGAGGGCGAGCGCGACGGTGCCGACCCCGGCCTCGCCGGCCGCGTCGTAGAGCACACTCGCAGGCCCCTCAAGGTCGGCCGGCGCGGTGGCGCGAAGCGGTGGGCCCTGCGGATCGCCGGGCTCCCAGTCACCGACGGCGGAGAAGTAGCCGCCCTCACCGACAGAGACGAACACCCCCATCTCGCATTCGGGGCAGAACACCTCGATGGTCCCGCCGGCCAAGCCCTCCAGGGCCGAGGACCAGACGGGGACACCGTCAAGCGCCATGGCGCACTGCAGCAGATAGACGTAGAAGGCGGGCTCCGCGGGGCGGCGGATCCGAGCGTGGGCCAGAGTCCGCAGCCGCTCGATCGAGGCGCCGTGCTGGTCGCGGGTCTCATCGTCGGCAGCAGCGGCGATCGCTCCGGCCAGGAGCAAGGCGTTGTCGCCGTCCTTGCCCGCCTCACTTCCCAGATCGGCCAGCAGGGCAAGGGCAGCGAAGCTCGCCGAGTAGACACCGCCCTGATGGCACAACCGTGACCACAGGTCGCTCCAGGTCTCATCGTTGGGCTCGGTGCCAAGCCGCTCGAACAGGACCGGGATGTCCTCGGCGGTGCCGTACGCGTGCTTCAACTGCGACCAATCCGTCATGCAGGCATCCAACCAAGCCGTCCCTCGCCGGCTCGCAGCAGGGCAGGGCTACCCCCCGCCGGCACAGACGTGGGGAACTCGGGCGAGCACGTCTGGCCAACGCCAGAGCAGTAGGTAGGGAAATTCAATTCAAAGAGCCCTGTCAGCGAAGGCAGCTTTGATCGTTCAGGCACATTGTCAGCGGCCAGTTGGGATTCCCCGTGTACGGCCACCTGCTGGGAAGGTCATCTGGCCGCGTAGCTTCTCACTGTCGGTGACGGATTCCGAGGATCACCCAGCGGCCGCGGCAGTGCCGGCGACGGCTGGCCCGAGGCCGGCGGGGAGGTGGGCCGCTGCCAGGGCGACGGCCTCCGCGGCCGTGGTGGCTTCTGCGATGACGCTGGAGTGCAGGTGCTCCTGGACTCGGTAGGGGTTGCCATGGTGGGAGGGGGCGATGGCCACCTCGACACGGAACGGGGACCCGGTGCAGGAGCTGAAGCCAAGCGTCCAGTGGCTGGAGAACACATAGAGCTGTCGCAGCCGCGGGTCGCCATGAGCCGCTTCCACGAGTGCTGCGAACCCGTGGAAGTCCGGAGCCTCGGCCGCCTGCTCCCGCATCATCAGCCACTGCAGCTCGACCAGTTCGGCCGGCCCACGTTCGTGGGCCTCGGCACGCGAAGAGGTGTGCAGGAACGGCAGCTCCTCCCGAAGTTCCCGCAGGCTCCTGCCCTCCCCCCAGGCCACGCCCGCCCTGACGATGGCCGCGAGGTCGGATGTCGCTCCGGTGATGAGTTCGACGCCCTGGCTCCAGCCGGAAACACCGAACCATCGACTCTCGGCTCCGATATGCACGGACAGAGGCCGCCGATCGGGGACCGAGGATGCGATGGCCGCAGAAGTAGGCGACCCCCAGCCGCCAGGCGCCACCACGAGAGGAACCCCAGACTCGGCCGCCGTCTGCTCGAGCAGCGCGGACAGGCTGCCCGCGGCGGCAATGTCGGGATAGAGATCAGAGTCCACCTCGACAGTCTGCCGTCCGCGCCCGGGGAAGCAAACGGCATCCTGGATCGCGACGACGTGACGGTGCGTACTCAAGGCTCGCGGGCTGGAGAGCACAACTGGCCGCCGTGGGGACCGCTGGCGGTGCCGGCCGGGGCGCGGGTCTCGGAGCTGGACCGGGTTCGGTGCGGGGCGGTGCGTGTGTCGGGGCCACAGAGGAAGGGCGTCGGCGTCGGAGCCACCGCCGCCCTTCCTCTGTGGCTAGTCGCCCAGCATGTTGCCGACGTAGTGCAGAACCATGGACCACGTGGAGCCCCCGTACTCGTACTCCAGTGCCGCCTGACGCGCGGCGGCCGGGTCTACCGTGCGCAGCAGCTCCAGCAGCCGCTCCACCGCCCGTCCGGGTCGGCCTCGCCGTCGGCCTCGGGATCGTAGGCGCCGCGCTCCATCTCCAGGGCGTACAGGAACGTCCCCAGCGCCCGGACGCTGCTGTTCAGCAGGTGCGGTGATCCTCCGTCGGGCATCGAGTAGACGAGCCCGGTCACGGTGTCCACCGCCACGCTGTCGAGGCCGATGCCTCCGAGCGCCAGCCATGTGGACATGTCGAACGTGCAGTGGGAGTACTGCTGCGCGACCCGCTGCCAGGCCTCGCCTCCGATCTCGATGCGGCCGTCTGCAAGCTCCTGGCTCGACTCGAACCACCGCTCGCGGTCCGGGAGGCCGACATCACGCAGGAATGCCCGGGTCGGGGCGTGGGCGATGCGGGCGGCCAGATGGTCCGGCAGGAGCAGGAGTCCGTCGGGAAAGGCCTCCGCCATGGCGTCGTGATCGATCTGCTGCATGGGCTCCATGATCCGTTCCCTGATGGGCGCTGAGGGCGTCCAGTTCGGCGATCTGCTGCTCGGCGCCGGATGCCGACGGTGAGGCTGGGCCAGCGGCAGCGGCCTGACTGGGGGCCGCTGGCCCCGCCGCGGGTGGGCGCGGGGCGTGTGGTTCGGTGGGTGTGCCTCGGCAGCCCCTCTCCCCGGGTCGGCTTCTCGCCGGGAAGAGCTATGGCTGCGACTTCGTGGTGATCCGCTACCGCCGCAGCCCCTGCAGCCGAAGCAGACCGATGAACTTGTCCGCGACGTCGAGGAGCGGCTGCACCTCCAGATCACGCGTGAACTCGGATCCGTCAGCACCCGTCTGCCAGCTGTTCGCGACGTCGCGCGGGATGCTGGGCGAATACCCTCGTACCCGCTCACGGGCTCGATCAGCAAGTGCCAGCAGGATCTCGCGATGGTCTTCGTCGGCACCGATATGACGATCAAGATAGGGGTCGACACAGCCAGTGAAGCCGACCGTGGCATGTGTGTACCAGCTGTCGCGAACCTCACGAAGCCAATTCGGCTGATCCTGCGTGGCATCAATTTCCAGACAGAGGAAGTAGAGCCAGATCTCGACTTCACTGTCCGACGCCCAGAACCCTTCGCCATGAAACCGAATATAGGAGCTTCCCATGTATGCCAGGCCTCCCTTTCTCTCTCAATCCGCCTGGATCGGTGGCTTCCGCCGGCTCCATCGTCGTTACGAACGCAAAGCCGACCACTTCGCCGCCTTCGCCAGCATCGCAGCAGCCCTCATCTGCACCAGACGACTTTCCAAAACGGGTCGCTTCACGTCTACTGACGCTGGGACAGCGCCGAGCCGGATGCTCTGCCTGTTCCTCGGAACTCCGCTCACCCGTTCGCAGTGAGGAACTCGTGCGCGCCGCGCAGCCTGGTGCGGAGCCCGCTCTGGGTGCGGCGGCTGTCGAGGCGGACGTCGAGTGCACCGGGCACGGCGCTGCGGGCCCGAAGCCCGGCCGGGAGGCGGGTGGCGTCGAGGCCGTCGCGTGCGGCGATGAGGGTGCCGAGTTCGTGGCGGCTCACGGCGTCGGGGCCTGCGAGATGGTGAATGCCGGATGTGCTGTGGGAGGCGAGTTCGAGGAGGGCAGCGGCCAGGTCGGTGACGTGGACGGGGCAGCGGATGTCGTCGGTGAACAGAACGCCATCGCGGGTGCCGGAGGCGAGGTCGTGGACCAGAGCGACGTGCTCGGAGCGGCGGTCGCCGATGATCAGCGAGGTGCGGGCGACGACGGCACCGGAGTGGACGAGGCGGACGCCGGTTTCTGCAGCGGCCTTCGCGGCGCCGTAGGGGGTGAGCGGGTCGGGGAGGCTGGACTCGTCGTAGTGGACGCGGGTGCCCGAGAACACGGCGTCGCTGGAGACGTGGACCAGGCGGGCGCCGTACCGGGCGGCGGCCAGCGCCACCCGGACGGGTCCCTCCGCGGTCACCGTCCAGTCGAAGCCGCCGCTGCTCGCATTGACGACCACGGTCGGCTCCGCCTTCGCCATCACCTCCTCGATGCCGTCGGCGTCCCGCAGGTCCAGACCGAGCCACGAGACCTCCTTTGGAGTGGTGCCGGGCCTGGTGGCGAAGGTCGCGGTCACCCGGCCCCTTGCCGCTGCCTGGCGGACCAGCTCGCTGCCCAGGAACCCGCTGCCGCCGATGATCAGGACTGTCACGCCATGACGGTAGAGGACGAGTGCCCCCAGTTCGGCCGAGACTTCTGGAGTTCATTCACCGAGGCGGTCACCGACGTGCTTGGCCGGGCGGCCGTTGTAGAGCTTCCCCGAGTGCGAGACATGGG
>NZ_JBHYKG010000168.1:0-18124 GCF_042741245.1 Kitasatospora sp. NPDC058965 | reverse complement strand
TTGACTTTTGGCACGCTGTTGAGTTCTCAAGGAACGGACGCTTCCTTCGAGTTGATTTCTCAACCCTCCGGGCTTCGTTCTTTCGTGTTTCCAGCGTATCAGATCCGGCGTACTGCCTTTTCCGACTTCCGGCGCTGGTCCGGGCCGCTTTTCTGCTTTCGCGGCGACCGCCACTCTACCGTATTTCCGGACCAGGTCCGGACCATGCTGAATCCGAGAGGAATAAGCGAGGCTGGTAAATCAGTAAATGTGATGGTCGCTCCGCTCGGGTTCCGGGCTCTCCTTGCGGCGGCCCTGCTGCCCGTGCGGTTCAGGCGACTCGGTCAACAGTAGGCCAGGTCACCGGGCACGTCAAACACGGCGGGGCCAGATCTGTCCAGATCTGGCCCCTGAGGGGTGTTCTCGCAGCTCACTGCCCGTGCGATTCAAGACACCTGACGAACTCTCAGGGTCCGGTGGAGTGAATCGGCATCAGTTCCCGAAGCGTCAGGCGCTGACCAGCTCCACCGCGGCCAGGTTCCGCTTGCCGCGGCGCAGCACCAGCCACCGGCCGTGCAGCAGGTCGGACTCGGTCGGGACCGCGTCCTCGTCCGCGACCTTGGCGTTGTTCAGGTAGGCGCCGCCCTCCTTGAGGGTGCGGCGGGCGGCCGAGCGGCTCGGGGCCAGACCGACGGCGACCAGCAGGTCGGCCATCGGGGCCAGCTCCGTGACCTCGGCCCGCGGCACCTCGGCCAGGGCCGAGGCCAGCGTGGCCGGCTCCAGCTCGGTCAGTTCGCCCTGGCCGAACAGCGCCTTGGAAGCGGCGACCGCGCGCTCGTACTGCTCGGCGCCGTGCACCATCGTGGTCAGCTCCTCCGCCAGCGCGCGCTGGGCGAGGCGGGCCTGCGGGCGCTCGGCAGTCTCCCGCTCGAGCTCCTCGATCTCCTCCTTGGAGCGGAACGAGAAGATCCGCAGGAAGGTGGCCACGTCACGGTCGTCGGCGTTCAGCCAGAACTGGTAGAACGCGTACGGCGTGGTCAGCTCGGGATCGAGCCAGACGGTGCCGGACTCGGTCTTGCCGAACTTGGTGCCGTCGGCCTTCACGATCAGCGGGGTGGCCAGGGCGTGCACCGAAGTGCCCTCGGCCTTGCGGATCAGGTCGGTGCCGGCGGTGAGGTTGCCCCACTGGTCGCTGCCACCGGTCTGCAGGGTGCAGCCGTAGCGGCGGTTCAGCTCCAGGAAGTCCATGCCCTGCAGGATCTGGTAGCTGAACTCGGTGTAGCTGATGCCTGCGTCGGAGTTGAGCCGACGGGCCACCGCCTCCTTGGCGATCATGTTGTTGACCCGGAAGAACTTGCCGATGTCGCGCAGCAGGTTGATCGCGGACAGCTCGGCGGTCCAGTCCAGGTTGTTGACCATGCGGGCCGCGAACGGTCCGTCGAAGTCCAGGAACTTCTCGATCTGGCCGCGCAGCCGCAGCACCCAGGCGGCCACCGTCTCGGGGTCGTTGAGCACCCGCTCGGCGGTGGGCTTGGGGTCGCCGATCAGACCCGTGGCGCCGCCGACCAGGCCCAGCGGCAGGTTCCCCGCCTGCTGGATCCGGCGCATCGTGAGGATCTGCACCAGGTTGCCCAGGTGCAGGCTCGGCGCGGTCGGGTCGAAGCCGCAATAGAACGTGACCGGGCCGTCCGCGAACGCCTTGCGCAATGCGTCCTCGTCCGTGGAGAGGGCGATCAGCCCGCGCCACGTCAGCTCGTCGACGATGTCCGTCACGGTCACGGTTCTCCTTGATCGGGTCGGGGCGCCCGGCGGCGGACCGACTGTCTCTGCCGGATGGTGGGTCCAGCCTGTCCGAGGGTACGCGCTCCGCGCCAGCGTGTTTTATCTGCCCGCCGGGCGGCGGCGCGCGGTGTGCGCGCGGTACGGGCTGACCGTGGGGTCGCCGTCGATCCAGAACCGCCAGGGCGTGTCGGCGGCGGCGGACACCCCGGTCCGCGGGCCGCTGCGGACCTGCGCGGGCGGCGGCGGGCTGCCGGGCAACAGGCGGAAGACCGGGCCGGCCACCACGTCCTCGCCGTCCTGGGTCCGGTCCACGCCGAGGGCCAGGGCCAGGCGGGCCGGGCCCTGCGCCAGGTCCTGGTCGCGGCGGCTGGTGCTGCGCCGGCGGCGGGCCGGATCGACGCCCTCGATCACCCGGCCGGCCCTCAGCAGCACCCCGCCGGGGTGGTCCGCGGGGCCGCAGACCAGGTTGAGGCAGAAGTGCATGCCGTAGGTGAAGTACACGTACGCGTGGCCGGGCGGGCCGAACATCACCGCGTTGCGGGCGGTGCGCCCCCGGTAGGCGTGCGAGGCGGGGTCGTCGGGACCCGCGTAGGCCTCCACCTCGGTGAGGCGCAGCTCGACCGTGCCGCTCGGCAGGGTGCAGCGCAGCAGCCGACCGAGCAGGTCGGGAGCGACCGCGACGGGCGGGCGGTCGAAGAAGGCGCGGTCCAGCGCGGCGGCGGGTTCCTCGGTCACGCGGCGAGCGTAGCCCCGGCCGCCGACACCGGGGTTGAGCGGCGGAAATTCCGTTGTCCGGCAAGCGGCTTGACGGCCACAGTGGTCAGGTCCGCCGGCGCGGCGGCGATGGCCTGGAGGTGCCCGGAATGCGCAACACGCTGGTGCTGAACGCGAGCTACGAACCGCTGTCCACGGTGTCACTGCAGCGAGCGGTGGTGCTGGTACTGCAGGACAAGGCCGTGGTCGAGCAGGCCCATCCGCTGCGCGTGATGCGGGCGACGGGCGTGGCGGTCCCGGTGCCCCGGGTGATCAGACTGCGCACCTACGTCCGGGTGCCGTTCCGACAACGGGCCCCGTGGTCGCGGCGGGGCGTCCTGGTGCGGGACCAGCACACCTGCGCCTACTGCGGCCGGCGGGCCACCACGGTGGACCACCTGGTGCCGAAGTCACGCGGTGGCGCGGACAGTTGGCTGAACACGGTGGCCGCCTGCGCGGAGGACAACCAGCGCAAGGCCGACCGGACGCCGGAGCAGGCCCAGATGGTCCTGCTGCGGCGTCCGTTCGAGCCCACGCCGGAGGCCTCGCTGCTGCTCGCGCTCGGCCTGCGGGCCGGTGAGGCCGGGGAGCTGGCCGACTGGCTGCGGCAGCCGGTCCCGGCCTGAGCGGCGGGCGCCGTCAGCCCTTGGCCTGGAAGGCGGTCGCGGTGCCGAAGTGCGTGGAGTGCTCCGGGACCGCGACCACCCGGCCGCCGCCGATCAGCACCCGCCCGGAGGTGAGCAGCGAGCCGGTGTCGCGCGGGAAGCCGCCGCCGATGCTCTCCTGACCGTTCGTCAGGGCGAACCGGCTCAGGTGGGCGGGCTGGTTGACCCGCTCCTCGGTGGCCAGCACCAGCGCGCCGCCGTCCAGCGCGACGGCCCGCACGCTGCCCTTGTCGCTCACCGGGGAGCGCCACAGCGCCTTGCCGCCGGCCAGGTCGAAGGCGGCGGCCGTGGTGCTGCCGTCGGTGCCGGTCAGCGTGGCGATCATGCTGTGGTCCTGGAAGAAGACGCTCGGCACCGGGTCGAAGCTGCCGTGCGAGACGTCCAGTTGGGCGCCGCCGTCCTGTACCACCGGCAGGCTGCCGGCCGGGTCGCCGTTGGCGGCGTAGCCGAGCACCTTGGCGTCGGTGGGCTGGTCGCCGGTGGTGAGCACGGCGGCCGGCTCGGCGGAGAGCACCGTGACCGTCTTGGGCTGGCCGTCCAGGCCCTTGGCCCAGAGCACCTTGCCGTCCGCGGCGCCGAGGGCGACCACCTGGTTGCCGGGGTTGCTGTCGGCGCAGTTGCTGTCCAGCAGCACGGTGGCGCCGGCGGCGCCGCCGGTGAGCGTGCAGAACTTGCCCTGGCCGCCGTACTGCCAGGCGTCCTTGCCGTCGGCGCCGGCCCAGGCCTGGACCTTGTCGTCGCCGACCGCGATCACCTTGTCCGCGGTCACGGCGACGTGCGCCGCGTAGGCGTTGGTGGTGTCGGAGAGCTTCTTGGTCCACGCGGTCTTGCCGGCCTTGGTGTCCACGGCGGCCAGCAGCGTGCACGGGCTCTTCGGGTCCGCCTGGGTGCGGAACAGCACCCCGCCGATGCCGGCCGCGTTGACCGTGGGCGACAGGCCGCAGGGCACCGCGCCCTGGGCCGGCGCGTCGATGCTCCAGCTGGGCTTGCCGTCGCTGAGCTGGTAGGCGTGCACCCCGGTGCTGTCCGCCCGGACCAGGGCGTCGGCGAGCAGCCAGCTGCCCACCAGGGTGTCGTCGGCGCCCTGCTGCGGAGCGGCGGCGGGCTGGGCGGCCCAGATCTTGTTGTGGGCCACCGCGAAGTTGGTGTCGCCGCTGGGCGTGCCGGTGGCGGCGGCGGGGTGGTCGGAGCCGCCGCTGGTGGCGACCACGCCGGCGGTGATCAGTACCGCCAGGGCGGCGACGCCGGCGCCGGCCCGGATCAGCAGGGCCCGCTTGTCGGGGGCGCCTTCGGTGTCGAGGACGCCCTGCGCGGCGGACTTGGCGGAGTCGCGGGCGCGGTCGAGCAGCGAGCTGCCGGCGGCCGACCTGGCCGCGCCGCGCCGCGAACGGGGCGCGGGGTCGGGGTCGGGGTCCGTCCCGGCGTCGGGCCCCGGCTCGGGGTCGGGCCCGGGGGTCCCGGCGGACTGTTCGGGGAACTCGGCGGCCGGGTGCGGCTCGGTGGCCGGCGCGGTCTGCTCGGCGCCGTGCTGCTCCGAGCCGTGCTGCTCGGGGCCGTACTGCTCCGGGACGGCCTGCGCGTAGGGGTCCGCGTACGGGCCGGGCTGGTACTGCTGCTCCTGGTAGCCCTGCTGGTACTCCCCCTGCCACTGCCAGGTCTGGTCCCCCGACTGCGGCGCCGGGCTCTGGTATGACTGCGGCGGTGGCTGCTGGTCGGTCCCGGGGTACCAGGAGTTCTGGTAGCCGTACCCGTCCTGAGTCATGCGTTCCCTTTGTCCCGACTGCGTCTGGCAGCGGCCAGCATCTCACGCCGGTCGGGGCGGCCGGCCGGCTTCGACCGATCAGGCCTCGCGCAGCGCCCGGTCGATCCGGGCCGCGAGCTGCAGGTCGAGGCCGGTCAGGCCGCCCGCGCTGTGGGTGGAGAGGACGAAGGTGAGGGTCCGCCAGCGGATGTCGATGTCCGGGTGGTGGTCCAGCTCCTCGGCCGCCACGGCGACCACGTCCACCACCCGGATCGCGGTCGGGAAGTCGGCGGCCTCGGCGGTGCGGCGGATCGAGCCGCCCTCGCGCTGCCAGTCGGGCAGCGCGGCCAGGCCGGCGCCGATCTCGTCCTCGGTCAACAGCGTCCGCTTGCTCATGGCCGCCAGCTTAGGCGACCGGGGAGCGAAACTGACGGAGCCTCAGGCGACCAGCAGTTTGACCACGGCGATCAGGCCGACCACCACGATCAGGCCGCGCAGCGCGGTGGGCGGCAGCCGACGCCCGATCCGGGCCCCGAGCAGGCCGCCGAGCGCCGAGCCGACCGCGATCAACAGCGCCGCCAACCAGTCGATGTGCGCGGTGAACAGGAAGAAGACCGCCGCCACCGCGTTCACGATCAGTGCCAGCACGTTCTTGACGGCGTTCATCCGCTGCAGGTCGTCGCGGAGCAGCATGCCCATCAGGGCCAGCAGCAGCACGCCCTGGGCCGCGCCGAAGTAGCCGCCGTAGACCCCGGTGGCGAAGACCCCGGCGACCAGGCCCCAGCCGCCGTCGGGGTGGCCGGCCGAGCCGCCGCGGGCCGCCACGGCACGGGCCACCCGGGGCTGGATCACCACCAGCACCAGGGCGAGCAGGATCAGCGCCGGGACGATGGCGGCGAAGGCGGCGCCGGGCAGCGTGGTGAGCAGCACCGCGCCGAGCAGGCCGCCGAGCAGCGAGGCGGTGCCCAGCCGGACCAGCCGGCCGCGCTGGTCGGCCAGTTCCCGCCGGTAGCCGATCGCGCCGCTGACCGAACCGGGCACCAGGCCGAGCGTGTTCGACACGTTCGCCGTCACCGGCGGCAGCCCGATCGCCAGCAGGACCGGGAACGTGATCAGCGTTCCCGATCCCACGATGACGTTGATGGTGCCCGCACCGGCGCCGGCGGCGAAGACCGCCAGCCCTTCCCAAGGAGTCATCGACCCGTCCCTACGTCTCGCGTGTCCACCCCCGCCGGTTGCGGGTGGCGGCACCAGCGATCATTCCGGACGACGCTGCTTACGCCCAGCGCTTTCCAGGATGAGAGACGTGGTCCGCATCGGTGATCCGGCTCACTCCGGGTCGATCTGCGGGTACTCCCGGGTCGGGTTGACCCGGGGGCGGGCCGCGCCCTTCTCGTCGGTGTCCACCGGTCGCGGGCCGCCCGCGGCGCCGACCGGGCGGGCGCCGCCGCCGTCGGCCGGCACCTGCTTGGGCAGGTCGGCGGCGGTGACGCTCGGGCCGCCGCCCTGGCCGGTCAGGCCGCCGAAGGCGCCGCCCAGGCCCTTGAGCGCGTCGCCCACCTCGCTGGGGATGATCCACAGCTTGTTGGCGTCGCCCTTGGCCAGCTCGGGCAGGGTCTGCAGGTACTGGTAGGCGAGCAGCTTCTGGTCCGCGTCGCCGTCGTGGATCGCCTCGAAGACGGTGCGGATCGCGGCCGCCTCACCGTCGGCGCGCAGCACCGCGGCCTGCGCCTCGCCCTCGGCGCTGAGCACGGCGGCCTGCTTCTCGCCCTCGGCGCGCAGGATCGCCGCCTGCCGCTGGCCCTCGGCGGTGAGCACCGCGGCGCGCTTGTCCCGCTCGGCGCGCATCTGCTTCTCCATCGAGTCCTGGATGGAGGTCGGCGGCTCGATCGCCTTCAGCTCCACCCGGTTGACCCGGATGCCCCAGCGGCCGGTGGCCTCGTCCAGCACCCCGCGCAGACCGGCGTTGATCACCTCGCGGGAGGTCAGCGTGGACTCCAGGTCCATCGAGCCGATGATGTTGCGCAGCGTGGTGACGGTGAGCTGCTCGATGGCCTGGATGAAGCTGGCCACCTCGTAGGTCGCGGCCCGCGCGTCGGTCACCTGGTAGTAGATGACGGTGTCGATGTTGACCACCAGGTTGTCCTGGGTGATCACCGGCTGCGGCGGGAAGGGGACCACCTGCTCGCGCAGGTCGATCCGGTTGCGGATGGTGTCCACGAAGGGCACCACGATGTTCAGGCCGGCATTGAGCGTGCGGGTGTAGCGGCCGAACCGCTCCACGATCGCCGCGCTGCCCTGCGGGATCACCTGGATCGTCCGGATCAGTGCGACGAGCGCCAGCACGACCAGAATGATCAGCACGATGAGGACGGGTTCCACGGTGTCTCCCCTGGACAACTCGGACGCTGGGACAACTCGTAAGGTGTGCGACCGGCCTGACGGCTAGTCGACCAGAGCGGTGGCGCCCTGGATTTCGACGACATCCACTTGCTGGCCCGGTTCGTAGACGTGGTCCGGGTGCAGTGCGCGGGCCGACCAGATCTCGCCGTTGAGCTTGATCCGGCCGCCGTGCTCGTCCACCCGTTCCTGCACCAGGGCCCGGGAGCCCGGTAGTGCGTCGATGCCCATCCGGACCTGCGGTCCCTTGCGCAACTGCCGGTAGGCCAGCGGGCGCACCACCGCCAGCATGGCGATCGAGACCACCAGGAAGACGACGAACTGCCAGACCACGCCCGCCCCCAGCCCGGCCGTGATCGAGGCACCGACCGCGCCGACCGCGAACAGCCCGAACTCCGGCAGCGCGGTGGCCACCAGCGGTACGCCAAGACCCACGGCGAGCAGGAGCCACCACAACCAGCTGTCCACAGATCCATCCTAGGGAGGAAACGACATCCGGTGTGGTGGGTTCCCGCAGGTCGACGGCTGGAAACCGGTCAACTGTGCGCGCCGGTGCGCACGGAGCGGTCAGCCGAGCGGCAGACCCTGGGCCGACCAGCGGTCACCGTGCCGTTCCAGGGTGAGCGGCAGGCCGAAGCAGAGCGAAAGGTTGCGCGCGGTCAGTTCGGTGTCGATCGGTCCGGCGGTGAGCACCTTGCCCTGACGGATCATCAGCACGTGGGTGAAGCCGGGGGCGATCTCCTCCACGTGGTGGGTGACCATGGCCATCGCCGGCGCGTACCGGTCCTGGGCCAGCGCGCCGAGCCGGCGCACCAGGTCCTCGCGGCCGCCCAGGTCCAGGCCGGCGGCCGGCTCGTCGAGCAGCAGCAGCTCGGGGTCGGTCATCAGGGCGCGGGAGATCAGGGTGCGCTTGCGCTCGCCCTCGGACAGCGTGCCGAAGGCGCGGTCCTCGTAGCCGCCCATGCCGAGCCGGTCCAGCAGCAGCAGGGCGCGCGAGGTGTCGGTGGTCTCGTAGGTCTCCTGCCAGGTGGCGGTCATCCCGTACGCGGCGGTCAGCACGGTCTGCAGCACGGTCTGCTCGCGCGGGATCCGGTCCAGCAGGGAGACGCCGGCCAGGCCGATCCGCTGGCGCAGCTCGAAGACGTCCACCTCGCCGAGCTTCTCCCCGAGCACCGCCACCTGGCCGCTGGTCGGGTGCAGGTAGCTCGCGGCCACCTGGAGCAGGGTGGTCTTGCCGGCGCCGTTCGGTCCGAGGATGACCCAGCGCTCGCCCTCGGCCACCGACCAGGAGACCTGGTTGATCAGCGCGCGCCCATCGCGGACAACGGAAACGTCAACCAGCTCCAGCACGTCGCTCATGCCTACGCTTCTCCCAATCCAGTGCAGCTACTCGAGCAGTTCTCGGCCGTCGGTGCGGGCGGGCAGCCTACCTCGGGAGCCTCGTGGGCGGTCGGGGAGCAGCGTGCGCGCACAGCATCAGGCCAAACCTACGCCACGCGGGTGGCCGCCTTGTCCGTAGGCTGGCGGGATGCCGCTGACTCCTGCCGCCTCCCCCGCCGCCGACCCGTTCGCCGAGCCCCGTTCCGCCCGCCTGACCGCCTGGGGCAACTCCCTGTTGGCCGGATTCGCCCCGCCGGACCAGGTGGCCGAGGAGATCGTGGCCGCGGACGAGCCGCACCGGGTGGTCGGGCTGCCCGGGGACGCCGCGGGCGAGCAGCACGGCTGGAGCTGGGCGCTGGGGCGGCTGCGGGTGCTCGGGGTGCGGGGGCTGCGGCTGGCGCTGCCCTCGGACGGGCACCCGCTGGGGCTGACCGGGCCGGCCGGCTTCAACGCGTCGGCGCTGACGGCCGGCGAGGCCGTGCTGGCGGTCGGCGTGCCGATCGGCTTCGTGCCCGAGGTCGAGGTGTACGGGCCGCCCGGGGACCAGTCGGCCACCGTGGTCTGGCACTGCGCCGGGGTGCGCGAGGCGCCGCCGGCCGACGTGCCCTCGCTGCACGAGGCGGAGCGCGAGCTGGCGGAGAGCCTGCGCGAGGCGACGGTGCTGCTCTCCCGGCTGGACGTGGCCGGGGCCGGCCCGCAGGCGCTGCGCGCCCTGGAGCAGTACCGCAAGCGGCCGCACAGCCGGCTGCTGGCCCCGGGCTACCCGCCGCGGGCGGTGCGGGTGCTGGAGTCGGCCCGGCAGGTCGCGGCGCTGCTGGCCATCGCCGCCGAGGGGCACGGCGCGGCGGTCAGCGCGGGCGAGATGGCCGCCCGCAGCGCGGTGCTGACCCCCTTGCGGCGCACCGCCCGGCGGGCCCAGGTGGCGGCCTACAACGCGCTGGTGGACGAGCGGGAGGCGCGCGACTAGGCGGAGCCGTGCCGGACGGCCCAGAGGGCGGCCTGGGTGCGGTCGGCCAGGTCCAGCTTCATCAGGATGTTGGAGACGTGGGTCTTCACCGTCTTCTCGGAGAGGTTGAGCGCGCGGGCGATCTCCCGGTTGGACTGGCCGTCGGCGATGTGGCCGAGCACCTCGCGCTCACGCTCCGTCAGGGTGCCGCCGCGGCCCTGCGGGACCCGCGGCGAGTCGTCGGCCAGCAGCGCCCCGGCCAGCTCCGGCTGGAGCAGCACGTGGCCGGCGTGCACCGAGCGGATCGCCCCGGCCAGCGCCTCCGGGTCCACGTCCTTGTAGACGTAGCCGGCCGCGCCGGCCCGCAGCGCGGGGACCACGGTGCGGTGCTCGGTGAAGCTGGTGACGATCAGCACCCGGGCCGGGTTGCCCTCCTCCTTGAGCCGGCGCAGCGCCTCGATGCCGTCCACCCCCGGCATCTTGAGGTCCATCAGCACCACGTGCGGGCCCAGCTCCCGGGCTTTGGCCACGCCCTCGGCGCCGTCGGCCGCCTCGCCGACCACCTCGATGTCGTCCTGCACCTCCAGGAAGGTGCGCAGGCCGCGGCGGACCACCTGGTGGTCGTCGACCAGCAGCACGCGGATGGGTTCTGCCGTCCCGTCAGGCACCGGGGACCTCCAGTTCGACGACGGTCCCTCGGCCGGGCGCCGAGGTCAGGGTGAGGTGGCCGCCCACGGTCTGGGCGCGGTCGCGCATCGAGACCAGGCCCAGGTGCCGGCCGGCCCGGCGCACCGACTCCGGGTCGAAGCCCCGGCCGTCGTCGGTGACGCGCAGCAGGGCGCCGCGGTTGCGGGTGCCGCGCAGCGTCACCTCGACCCGGCGGGCCCCGGCGTGCCGCAGCGCGTTGTGCAGCGCCTCCTGCGCTATCCGCAGCACGGCCGCCTCCTGGGCCGGGGGCAGGGTGCGCACCCCGCCGTCCTCGTCGAAGAGCACGGTGGCGGTGTGCGCCCGGTCCAGCACCTGGACCTGGGAGGCGAGGGTGGCGACCAGGCCGTCCTCGTCGAGGGCGGCCGGGCGCAGCTCGATCACCACCGCGCGCAGCTCGTCGGCGGCCTCGGCGGCGAGCCGGGCCACCTCCTGCATCTCCCGCCGGGCCCGGGCCGGGTCCCGGTCGACCAGGGTGGCGGCCGCCTTCGCGGTCAGCCGCAGGCTGAACAGCTTCTGCGAGACGGCGTCGTGCAGGTCGTGGGCGATCCGGGCCCGTTCGCCGGCCAGGGTCAGCTCGCGGCTGCGCTCGTAGAGGTTCGCGTTGGCCAGCGCGATCGAGGCGTGCGCCGCCAGGATCCGCAGCAGCCGCTCGTCCCGGTCGGTGAAGCCGCCGTCCTTGTTGGCCAGGAAGATCGCGCCGAGGATCTCCTCGCCGTCCAGGATCGGCATGCCGAGGAAGTCCTTGAGCTCGGGGTGCGCCTCCGGCCAGCCCTCGAAGGCGGGGGCCCGGCGGACGTCGGCGAGCCGGGTGGGGGTGAGCTCGTGCAGCATGGTGGCCAGCACGCCGTGCTGGCGGGGCAGCGGGCCGATCGCCCGCCACTGCTCGTCGGTCACCCCGTCCACCACGAACTGGGCGAAGCCGCCGTGGTCGTCCGGCACCCCGAGCGCGGCGTACTGCGCGCCCAGCAGGCTGCGCGCCGAGGCGGTGATCCGCCGCAGCACCTCCCGCACCTCCAGGTGCCCGCTCATCGCGAGCACCGCGTCGCTCACGGCTTCGAGGCCGTCCAGCGCCTCGCCGTCGATCTTCCCCATGGGGTGAACGGTAGCGCGCGGAAAGCGGCCCGGCCTGGGGCGAAGGGCCTAGGTCCCCGGAACGGGGGCCGGGTCGGGGGCGCGGCCGAGGGCGCGCAGCACGGTGCTGATGAAGTCCCGGGAGTGGGCCTCGATCCGCAGGTTGCCCTGGGACTGGCCCAGCGTCAGCGCGTGCCGGGCGGTGGCCAGCGCGGCGTGGTGCCGGCCGAGCGCGTGCAGCGCCTCGGCCCGGGTCTGGGTGGCGGTGATCAGCCGCGGGTCGTCGGGGTGCCCGGCGAGCAGCCCGACCGCCTCGGTGGCGTGCGCCAGCGCGGCCGTCGGGCTGCCGGCCAGCACCTGGGCGTTGGCCAGGTTGTTCAGCGACTGGGCGAGCATCCGCAGGTCGGTGAGGCTGCGGGAGTGCGCCACGATCCCGGTCATCAGCGGGATCGCCCGGCCGTACTCGCCCGCCCGCACCAGCGCGTTGGCCAGCCGGGTGCGGCACTGGTGGCCGAGCACCTGGTCGCCGAGCCGGTCGGCCAGCGCGATCGCCTGCTCCAGGTGGTCCACGGCGGCGGCGAACTCGCCCTCCTCGGTGAGCACCACGGCGAGGTCGGCGTGCATCCGGACCAGTGCGTCGGGGTCCGCGCAGCCCTGCGCGGCCCGCAGGCCGGTCTGCGCGGTCTGCCGCCACTCGCGCCGGCTGCGGTTCTCGTTGTAGTAGAGCACGCAGGCCTGGTGGGCCAGCTGCCAGGCGAGTTCGGGGCGCCCGTAGTGCTCGGCGGCGACCACCACGCCGCGCACCGCGCGCTCCTCGCGGCGGAACCAGGCCACCGCCTCGCCCGGGGTGCCCAGCCGGGCCGGCTGCTCGGCGGCCGGCGGCGGGTCGCCGGGGAGCACGCTGCGGGTGCGCAGGCCCGCGCAGGCGGCGGCGGTCGCGGCCAGGTAGTGGCCGATCATCCGGTCCATCGCCGACTCGCGCTCGGCGCAGGTGAGTTCGGCGGCCAGCTGGGCACCGTACAGCCGCACCAGGTCGTGCCGGGCGAACAGGCCGGGGGCGGTCTCCTCGACCAGGTGGGCGGCGTCCAGCCGGGCCAGCAGGGCGCGGGCCTCGGCCGGGGCGACGTCGGCCAGCACGGCGGCGGTCGGCGGGTCGACCACCGCGCCCGGGTGCAGCCCCAGGTAGGTGAAGAGCTGGGCGGCCCGGGCCGGCAGGGCGCGGCAGGTGAGCTGGAGCGCGGCCGCCACGCCGAGCTGGCCGGGCCCGGTGGTGGTCAGCGCCGCCAGCCGGGACTGCTCGTCCTGGATCTCGGCGGCCAGGTCGCGCAGCGCCCAGTCCGGGCGGGCCGCCAGCCGGGCGGCGGCCAGCCGCAGCGCCAGCGGCAGGTAGTCGCAGCGCTCGGCGATCTCGGCGGCGGCGTGCGGCTCGGCGGCCACCCGCTGCGGGGTGAGCACCCGGCCCAGCAGGTCCAGCGCCTCGCCGGGGGTGAGCACGCCCAGCGCGAGCGGCGCGGCGCCGTCGCGCACCAGCAGGTCGCCCAGCCGGTTGCGGCTGGTGACCACGGTGAGGGCGGCGCTGTCGGGGGCCGGCAGCAGCGGGGACAGCTGCTCGTAGTCGCGCACGTTGTCGAGCACCACGAGCACCTGACGGTCCGCCAGCAGCTCGCGGTAGCGCCGGGAGCGCTCCGCCAGGGCGCCGGGCAGCCGCTCGGCGGCGTCGCCGAGCGCGGTGAGCAGACCGGCCAGCACCTCGGCGGGGTCGCACGGCTCGGTCTCGTCGAAGCCGCGCAGGTCGGCGTGGAGCCGCCCGTCGGGGAACCGGTCGCCCTGCTGGTGGGCCCAGTGCAGCACCAGGCTGGTCTTGCCCACCCCGGCCGGGCCGGTGACCAGGATCGGGCTGCGGTCCTGGCCGGGCTGCAGGCTGCGCGCGGCGGTGGCCTCCAGCCAACCGAGCTCGCGGGCCCGGCCGGTGAAGCGGCGGGCCATCCGGGGCAGCTGGTGGGCGGGGACGGCGACCGGCGCCGCCGCCGGGCGCCGCTCCAGTCGGGCCGCGGCGGCGCGCAGCGCGGGCCCGGGCGCGGCGCCGAGCTCGACGGCCAGTGCCCCGGCGGTGCGCCGGTAGCAGTCCAGCGCCTCGGCACGGCGGCCGGCCTGGTCCAGGCAGCGGATCAGCTGGGCGGCCAGCGGCTCGCGGGTGGGCTGCTCCGCCAGGGCCCCGGTCAGCTCGGTCACCAGCTCGGCGCCGCGGCCGAGCAGGCAGAGCTGCTCGGCCAGCCGCTGCAGGGCCAGCAGCCGGACCTCGGCCGGCCGGGGCAGCGCGGCCGCCCGCAGCACCGCGGAGCCGCAGTCGGCCAGCACCGGGCCGCGGAACAGCGCCAGCGCCTGCCGGTACTGCGCCACCGCGGGCTCGCCCCGCAGCTGCGCGGCCTGCTCGCAGCGCCGCTCGAACTCCAGCAGGTCCACCTGGTCCGGATCGCCGGTCAACAGGTAGCCGGGCTCCCGGGTGCCCAGGGTCAGCCGCCCGTCCAGCAGCCGGCGCAGCGCGGCGACGTGCCCCTGCAGCGCGGCCCGGGCGGTGGGCGGCGGGTTGCCCTCCCAGACCGCGTGCAGCAGCTGCTCGGTGGGCACCACCCGGCCCAGCTCCAGGGCCAGGGCCGTCAGCAGTGCGCGCCGCTTGGGCGAGTTCGGGGTGACCGGCTCCCCCTGGTCGGTGTGCAGGCCGACCGGTCCGAGCAGTGTGATCCGCATCCGTGCCTCCCCCGGTCCGCTCGCCACCGATGGTAACGGCGCGCCCGTTCGGACGCGGAGAGCGCTCTGTCCAGCGTGGTTAGACTTCTGGTTCGCGCTGGACCGACCGGTGACCGGGAGCGCGGACCGAGGTACGGGGCGCGGGGCGCGGCAGGTACGCGTGGGGAGCGGGGTGGAAGACGGTGGGGAGCGGATGGAGATCCGGCTGCTCGGACCGGTAGAGCTGCGCGACGGGGACGGCGCGACGGTCGAGCTGGCCGGCGCGCAGCGGCGGGCGGTGCTCGCCCTGCTGGCGCTGCGGGCGGAGCGGGTGGTGCCGGTCGAGCGGTTCTTCGAGCTGCTCTGGGGCGAGGAGCCGCCGGCCCGGGCCCGGGCCGCGCTGCAGGGGCACGTCGCCGCGCTGCGCAAGGCGCTGGCCGACACCCCGTTCCAGCTGCTCACCCGGGCGCCCGGCTACCTGCTGACCGGAGGCGCCGAGCTGATCGACGTGCACCGCTTCCAGCGGTTGGCCGCCGGCACGGCCGGCAGCGCGGACGACGCCTGCGCGGTCGACGCGCTGGAGCGGGCGCTGGGCCTGTGGACCGGCGCCGCGCTGGCCGACCTGCCCGACACCGAGCTGCGCCGCTCGCTGGCCGACCAGTTGGAGGCCGCCCGCACCACGGTGCTGACCGACTGGGCCGAGCGGCGGCTGCGGCTGGGCAGCGGTGCGGTGGCGATCCCGGCGCTGGAGCAGAGCGTGCGCGCCGACGGGCTGCGCGAGGGCGTGGTGGCGCTGCTGATCCGCTGCCTGCACCAGGCCGGCCGGGTCTCCGACGCGCTGACGGTCTACCACCTGGCCCGCGAGCGGCTGGCCGCCGAGCTCGGGGTCACCCCGGGCGCGCTGCTGCAGGCCGCGCTGGCCCGGGCGCTGGAGCCGGCCGAGCCGGCGGCGCCGTCCGGGCCGGTCCCGGTAGAGGAGCCGCCCGCCCGCACCGACCGCCCGGTGCCCCGTCAGCTCCCGCGCCAGCCGGCCGGCTTCGTCGGCCGCACCGCCGAGTCCGGTTGGCTGGACCAGGAGTGCGGGCCCGAGCGCACCGGCGACGGCCTGGCCCTGGTGGTCGGCCCGGCCGGCGCCGGCAAGAGCGCCACGGTGGTCCGTTGGGCCCACCAGGCGGCCGCGGCCTTCCCGGACGGCCAGCTCTTCGTGGACCTGCGCGGCTTCGACCCGGCCGGACCGGTGGACCCGGTCGAGGTGCTGGGCGACTTCCTGCTGGCGCTGGGCGTGCCGGAGGCCGCCGTCCCGCAGGACGGTCCGGGCCGGGCCGCGCTCTACCACACCCGGACCGAGCGGCTGCGGCTGCTGGTGGTGCTGGACAACGCCCGCAGCGCCGAGCAGGTGGCGGACCTGCTGCCCGCCGGCCTGGGCTGCGCCACCGTGCTCACCAGCCGCAACAGCCTGGAGGACCTGGTGGTCACCGAGGGCGCCGCGCTGCTGCGGTTGACCGCGCTGTCGGAGGAGGACGCGCTCGCCCTGCTGGAGCGGGTGCTCACCCCCGAGCGGGTCCGCGCCGAGGAGGGGGCCGCCCGCCGGCTGGTGGCCTTCTGCGACCACCTGCCGCTGGCCCTGCGGATCGCCGCGTCCCGGCTGGCCGCCCGTCCGGGCTGGACCATCGCCGACCTGGTCAGCGAACTGTCCGACGAGCGCACCCGGCTGCTCACCCTGGACACCCACGGCGCGGTGAGCGTGCGGACCGCGCTGACCCTGACCTACCGTCACCTCTCCCGCGAGGCGGCCCGGCTGATCACCCTGCTGGCCGCCCACCCGGGCCGCGAGGTGGACGCCATGGCGGGCGCGGCGCTGCTCGGCGGCGACCTGGCCACCGCGCGGGCCGCGCTCGGCGAGCTGGCGGCCTACCACCTGCTGGCCGAGAGCACCCCGGGCCGGTACAGCCGGCACGACCTGATCCGGCTGTTCGGCGTCGAGCTGCTGGACGCCCAGCCCGCCGAGCTGCGCCGGCTGGCCACCGAGCGGTTGCTGGACTACTACCTGGCGGCGCTGCGGCACTGCGGCCGGTTCCTGGCCCCGGAGCTGGAGGAGCTCGGCCCGGTCGCCCACCCGCCGCAGGCGCTGCCGCAGCCGGCCGACACCCGGGGCGCGCTGGCCTGGTTCGGTGCCGAGGAGCCCACCGTCCGCGCCCTGACCACCGCGGCCGCCGCGCAGGACCCGGGCCGGGCCTGGCGGCTGGCGCTGGTGGCCAGCGGCCCGTACTACGGCGCCAGCCGGCTCACCGACTGGCTCAACTGCCTGCGCCCGGGACTGGCCGGCGCCGAGCTCACCGGGGACCCGGCCGCGGTCGCGGCGATCGAGACCATGCTGGCCAACGCGCTGATCGGGGTCGAGCGGCTGGCCGAGGCGGGCGAGCTGGCCCGCCGGGCGGTGGACCGCGGCGGCCCGGCGGACGGCTTCGGGTACGCCCGCGCGCTGGGCACGCTGGCGCTGGCCGACGCGCTGCAGGGCGACCTGGTCGGCGCCGGGGAACTGGCCGGGCGGGCCGTGGCGCTGGCCCGCGCGGGCGGTCGGCCGGAACAACTGGCCGCCATGCTCGGCTACGCCGCGGGCATCACGGTGCTGTCCGGCGCGGCGGCGGCCGGCCTGGACCAGGTGCGCGAGGCGCGCCGGCTGCTGGCCGGCCACCCGACCACCACCTTGCACGTGTGGGCGATGGTCACCGAGGCCCAGGCGCTGCAACTGCTGGGCGAGTTCGCGGCCGCCGAGCAGGGCTGGGAGCACCTGCTGGCGATCTGCCGGGAGACCGGGTTCCTGCACCTGCACGCGATCGCCGAGCAGTCCTACGCGGACTTCCTGCTGCGCCAGGGCCGGGAGGCGCAGGCCGCCGAGCACCTGCGCTCGGCGGTCGGCCTGAACCGGCTGTACGGGCACCTGGCCGAGACGGTCACCGAGCTGCTGACCCAGGTGGAGTGCCGGTCGGCCCGGTGAGCCTCAGGCCGCCGCCCCCCGCGCCGGGGCGTACTCGGGCTGCCCGGCCAGGAATGGGCGCAGCGCCCGGATCGCGTAGAAGTTGCGGGACTTGACGGTGCCCGGCGGCACCCCGAGGCGGGCGGCCGCCTCGACCACCGAGCGGTCCTTCAGGTGCAGCTCGACCAGCACCTCGCGGTGGTGCGGCTGCAGGTTCTCCAGCGCCACCGCGATGTCGCGCCCGGCCAGCACCGCCTCGTACGGGTCCTCGGCCAGCGGCCGGTCCTCCAGCGCGTCCCCGGCCACTTCCTGGGCCCGGGCGGCGGCCATCCGGAACTGGTCGATGGCGATCCGGCGGGCCACCGTGAACAGCCAGGGCCGGCTCTGCTCGACGCCCCGGGCGAAGGCCTCCGGGTGCTGCCAGGCGCGCAGCAGGGTCTCCTGCAGGATGTCCTCGGCCTTGCCGCGGTCGCCGTTGGTCACCCGCAGCAGGGCGCGCAGCAGGTAGCCGCCGTGCAACTGGTAGAGCTCGGCCAGGGTCTCCTGGTCCAGGGTCGGGCGGGCGACGGACTGGATGGTCACGCGATACCTCTTCGGTCCGGGCCGCGCTGCTCGGTGCGGGCCGTGTGGACGGCCGTGTGGGCGGCCGGCGCGAGGCCGGCTGGGGAGGCCCCGACCTCGCGCGCCCACCAACCTGCCGAAGTGCGCCAAGATTGCGCCAAGGACCGGCCAACGCCACCGCCAACGCGGGACCGGTCGGCGTTGGCGGGGCGTCAGGAGGCGGTGTTCAGGGCGTAGAGCAGGGCCTGCACGCCGTCCTCGCCCCTGCGGTCGATCAGTACCGCGACCCAGGCCGTCAGTTCGTCCCGTTCCCCGGCGCTCCAGCCGGCCGCCGAGGGGTGCTCGTCGACCACCAGTGCGCCCGCCAGCCGCAGCAGGTCCGGGTGCCGAGGGCGTTGTGGAGGTCGTTCCAGTGGCGGAGGACGGTGATGAGG
>NZ_JBHYKG010000167.1:0-18272 GCF_042741245.1 Kitasatospora sp. NPDC058965 | reverse complement strand
GGGGCGATGGGGGGCCGGGCGCGGGCCTGCCGCGCCACGCCGGCTAACGGTCGGCGCCGACTGCCGCGGGGGGACCCGCGCCGTTCCGGACCGGCGGGCGGAATTCCGGCACGGCCGCCGACCGCGGCCGGAAACGGAATGTCCGGCGGCAGGTGGAAGGGGGGCCGGCGCCCGGCCGGCCGGTCCGGGTGCGGCGCAGGCCCAGGTGGGCGGCGCCGGGCGGCCCGGCGCACGCGGATCCGACGAGTCGAAAAGAATATGAGAATTCGAATATCACTCGCCGGGATGACATTCGCCGAAGGTGCGCAGGATCTGCAGAATTCGCATTGACACTTCGTGCAAATACTCCATACTCCTAATGGACGGATCACGAGTCCGGCCGGGGTGGTCCGCCCCGGTGTCCGGGCGTCAGCAACGGGGAGCGGACGGCACCGCCGCGCCCTGTCCGGCGGAGGTGAGCGCATTGTCCGAGTCCCCGGTCCCCTCCCTCGCGGCGGTGCCCGCGGGCGAGCCGTCCGCGACCGTTCCCGGGCCGGGGCGCGCGGTCGAACCGCCCGCCGCCCGCCCGGCCCTCCAGCGCCTGGAGTCGCTGCTCGCCCGCGGTCTGGCGGCGGCCCGCGAGAGGTTCGGCGCCGAGGCGGACGCCTTCCGCGGGCTCTACATGACGGCCGAGCAGGCCGAGCGGCTCTTCGTCGTGCCGGCCGAGGCTGCGCCCGCGCCCGCACCCGAGCCCGCGCCCGACACCGCCCCGATCGGCCCCGACTGGGTCGGGATCGCCGCCGCCGAGCCCGGCTGGCGCTGGCTGCGCGCGGAGTTCGGGCTCACCGACACCGAGTCGGACACGGTGCTGCTCGCCCTGGCCCCCGAGGTCGACCTGCGGTACGAGCGCCTCTTCGGCTTCCTGCAGGACGACATGACGCTGCGCCGGCCGACCGTCAACCTCGCCCTCGACCTGCTCACCGGCAGCCTCGACCAGCGGCTGGCGGTCCGGGCGGGCTTCGGCCCGGACGGTCCGCTGCTGCGCCACCGGCTGCTGGAGCTGCTGCCCGACCAGCGCCCGGGCGGCGGCCCGCTGCTCGCCCGGGGCCTGCGGGTCGATCCGCAGATCGTCGACGTGCTGCTCGAACAGGCCGGGCTGGACCGCCGGCTGACGCACTGCTGCCGCCTGCTGAGGGTCGGCCGAACGCCCGGTCCGGAGTCGGCGCTGCCGGCCGAGCGGACGCAGGCCCTGCACCGCCTGCTCGCCGAGGCCTGGGAGCAGTACCCGGTCCGCCTGTACTTCCGGGGCGCGCCCGGGTCCGGGCGGTTGCGCACCAGCCAGGCGCTGGCCACCGCACTGGGCGTGCCCCTCCTGGTGGCCGAGCTGGACGTGCTGCTGCAGACCCCCGACCCCGATCCCGAGACCAGTGTCGCGCTGCTGCTGCGCGAGGCCGGGTTGCAGGGCGCGCTGCTCCACCTGACCGGCACCGAACACCTGCACGCCCCCGAACACGCGGTCGCCGCCCGGCGGTTGGCCCGTCGGCTGGCGGCGCACCCGGGCGCGGTGGTGCTGGCCGGGCACCGCCCGTGGGAGCCGTTCGCGCCGCAGGCACTCGGTGTCCACAGCGTGGCGTTCGGCGCCCGGCGCCCCGACCCGGCGGCCACCCGCTCCCGCCTGCTCGCCTGGCGCGGCGCGCTGCAGGCCCAGGGCGCCGCGGTCGGCGAGGCCGACCTGCTCGCGGTCGCCGAGCGGTTCCGCCTCGGCCCGGAGCAGGTCGAGGACGCGGTGCTGACGGCGCTCACCGCCGCCCGGCTCCGCGGCCCGGCCACCGCCCCCGAGCTCGCCCGGGCCGACCTCTTCGCCGCCGCCCGGGCCCAGGGCGGGCCTGCGCCGGCCGCGTCGGGCCGCCGGACCGAGCCGCAGCGCCGCTGGCCCGACCTCGTCCTCCCCGAGGAGCCGCTGGGCCAGCTGCGGGACGTGTGCGACTGGGTGGCGCAGCGGCCCACGGTGCTCGCGCAGTGGGGCTTCGACCGCCGGTTCTCCCGGGGCACCGGGCCGACCGCGCTGTTCACCGGGCCGCCCGGCACCGGCAAGACCCTGGCGGCCGAGGTGATCGCCGGCGAGCTCGGCCTGGACCTGTTCACCGTCGACCTCTCCTCGGTGGTGGGCACGGACCTCGGGGAGACCGAGGAGACCCTGGAGCGGATCCTCACCGCCGCCGCCGAGACGGACGCGATCCTCTTCTTCGACGAGGTGGACGCACTGTTCGGCCGGCGCCCCGGGGCGCGCGACGCGCACGACCGCCACGGCACCGTGGAGATCGCCCGCCTGCTCCGGCGGTTGGAGCGGTACGAGGGGCCGGCGGTCCTGGCCGGCAACCTCGGCCGGCAGCTGGACGAGGCCCTCACCCGCCGGCTGCAGTTCGTGGTGGAGTTCCCGTTCCCGGCCGAGGCCGAGCGGGAGCGGATCTGGCGGCGCAGCTTCCCACCCGGGGCGCCGCCGGCCGCCGAGGTGGACCCCGCCGCACTCGCCCGCCGCTTCCCGCTGTCCGGCGCCGGCATCAGGAACGTCGTGCTGCACGCGGCGTACCTGGCCGCAGCGGCCGGCGGCCCGATCGGTGAGGCCCAGCTGCGCCGGGCCGCCGAGCGCGAGTACCGCAAGCTCGGCAAGGTGTTGCCGGCCGGCGCCGCGGACCGGGAGCCCCGATGAGTCGCCGGAGCGGGCCCGCCGCGTCCGGGCGGCCGCGGCCGCGACCGCCGAGAGGGGAGTGACGCCGTGACCGCAGAGGCGCGGACGACCGGACCGCAGCCCGACCGGGCGCTGGCCGAGCAGCTGCGCGAGCGGCTGGCCCAGCTGCGCCGGGAGCTCCGGCTGGGGGAGGAGCAGCTGCTGGAGCTGGTCCGCCAGGAGGCGGCGCTGCGCCAGCAGCTGCTGCGGATCGCCGGGGCGGTCCAGGTGCTGGCCGAGCTGACCGGCGAGCTGGATCCGGAGCCGCAGCTGGTGGGGCGTCAGCCCGGTCCGCCGCCGGAACAGGTCGTGCTCGACTGACCGTGCGCTGACACCGGGTCAGCACGGCACTGCGCCGGACGGGCGAGGCTTTCCCCGTTCGGCGCAGCCCGCCTCGTGGTGGGGGCCGCGGGTTCGCAGACTCTAAGCCGGGGGTGGCCTCGCCTGAAGGAGACGACTGATGAACCCGGTTCAGCGCCGCACCACCCTGGCGGTCGCGGTGGTTGCCCTCGCCCTGGGCGCCGCCGCCTGCGGCAGTGCCAAGCAGTCCAGCAGCGGCAGCGGTGGCGCGAGCGGCGCCAGCGGCTCGGCCGCCGCGATCAAGATCGGCCTGCTGCTCCCGGAGTCGAAGACCACCCGGTACGAGCAGTTCGACAAGCCGCTGATCGAGGCCAAGATCAAGGAGCTGGCGCCGAACGCGACCGTCGACTACTACAACGCCAACCAGGACGCGACGCAGCAGCAGACCCAGGTCGACACCGCGCTCACCAAGGGCGACAAGGTGCTGATCCTGGACGCGGTGGACGCCAAGGCGATCCAGTCCTCGGTGCAGAAGGCGCACGACGCCGGCGTGAAGGTGGTCGCCTACGACCGGCTGGCCCAGGGCCCGGTGGACGCCTACGTCTCCTTCGACAACAACAAGGTCGGCCAGCTGCAGGGCGAGGCCCTGGTGGCCGCGGTCGGCGCCAAGGCGGGCAGTGGACAGATCATCATGATCAACGGCTCGCCGACCGACCCGAACGCGGCCCAGTTCAAGGCCGGCGCGCACAGCCAGCTCGACGGCAAGGTGAAGATCGGCAAGGAGTACGACACTCCGAACTGGGACCCGAACAACGCCAACCAGGAGGCCAGCGCCGCGATCACCGCGATCGGCGGGCCGAACGTGGTGGGCGTCTACTCCGCCAACGACGGGATGGCCGCCGGTATCGCCACCGCGCTGAAGGCCGCCAACCTGAGCGTGCCGCTGACCGGCCAGGACGCCCAGCTGGACGCCGTGCAGCGGATCCTGGGGGGCACCCAGACGATGTCCATCTACAAGCCGTACAAGCCGGAGGCGGAGACCGCCGCCACGATGGCGGTGGACCTGGGCAACGGCACCGCGCTGAACGCCTCGGTGGCCCCGACCACCGCCACCAGCGGCAGCAACACCACGGTGAAGTCCAACCTGATCACCCCGATCGTGCTGACCAAGGACAACATCAAGACCACCGTGGTGGCCGACGGCCTGTACACCGTCGCCCAGATCTGCACCCCGGACTACGCCAGCGCCTGCACCGCCGCCGGCCTGCAGTGACGAGGAGGCTGACGACGTGGCTACCGCAGCCGAACCGGTCCTGGCCCTGCGCGGGGTCTCCAAGCGGTTCGGCGCCGTCCAGGCGCTGACCGACATCGAACTCGAGGTGAACGCGGGCGAGGTGGTCGCCCTGGTGGGCGACAACGGCGCCGGGAAGTCGACGCTGGTCAAGACGATCGCCGGGGTGAACCAACCGGACACCGGGGTGATCGAGTGGCAGGGCCGCGCGGTCAGCATCCACCGCCCGCAGGACGCCCAGCACCTGGGCGTGGCCACGGTCTACCAGGACCTGGCGCTCTGCGACAACCTGGACGTGGTGGGCAACCTCTTCCTCGGCCGGGAGCTGATGCGCTTCGGCGTCCTGGACGAGGTCGCGATGGAGAAGCGCTCGCGCACCCTGCTGGACACGCTGTCGATCCGGATCCCCAGCGTGCGGATCCCGATCGCCTCGCTCTCCGGCGGCCAGCGCCAGGTGGTGGCCATCGCCCGCTCGCTGATCGGCTCGCCCAAGGTGGTCATCCTCGACGAGCCGACCGCGGCGCTGGGCGTCGAGCAGACCGCGCAGGTGCTGGACCTGGTCGAGCGGCTGCGCGACCAGGGCCTCGGCGTGATCCTGATCAGCCACAACATGGCCGACGTGATGGCGGTCTCGGACCGCATCGCCGTGCTGCGGCTGGGCCGCAACAACGGGGTCTTCGAGCGGCGGTCGACCAGCCAGGAAGAGATCATCTCGGCCATCACCGGCGCCACGGACAACGCCGTGACCCGTCGTCAGGCCCGAGGCACGGAGGGCTCCCAGTGACCGACGACCCGCAGGCCCCCAAGCAGGAGGGCCGGTACGAGGAGGGCAGGACGCACCACCCGCTGCCCGAGGACTCCATGCCCACCGGCGGGGTGAACGCCCCGGTGCCGGTGGCACCGGAGGCCACCCCGGCGGTGGACCCCCGGCTGATCGTGCGCCAGGGGGGCATCGCCGGCTACCTGGGCGAGTTCCGGCGCCGGGTCAGCAGCGGTGAGCTCGGCTCGCTGCCGGTGGTGGTGGCGCTGATCGTCATCTGGGCCGTCTTCGGCAGCCTGAACAGCAGCTTCCTCTCCGCGCAGAACCTGTCCAACCTCTCGCAGCAGATCGTCGGCACCGGCCTGATCGCCATCGGTGTGGTCTTCGTGCTGCTGCTCGGCGAGATCGACCTGTCGGTCGGCTCGGTCAGCGGCCTGTGCGCGGCGATCTTCGCGGTGCTGGACGTGACCCACGGGGTGAACCAGTGGGTCGCGCTGATCAGCGCGATCCTGAGCGGCGCCGCGGTCGGCCTGGTGCAGGGCTTCTTCTTCGCCAAGGTCGGCGTGCCCGCCTTCGTGGTCACCCTGGCCGGCAACCTGGGCTGGAACGGCCTGATGCTGCAGGTGCTGGGTGCCAGCGGCACCGTCAACCTGAGCGGCAAGGACATCGTCTCGCGGCTGTACTCCACCATCTACGGGCAGCAGGCCGCGGCCTACGGACTGGCCACCGTGGCCGTGCTGCTCTTCCTGGGCGCCGCCCTGGTGGACACCCGGCGGCGCAAGGCCGCCGGAGTGCCGTACCGGCCGGCCACCGACATCGCGCTGCGCACCGTGGTGCTGGCGATCGTGGCCTACCTGGCGGCGTACACGCTCAACCAGTACAAGGGCCTGCCGCTGGCGCTCCTGGTGTTCCTGATCTTCATCGTGGTGCTGGACTTCGTGCTGCGCCGCACCGGCTACGGCCGGCAGATCTTCGCCCTCGGCGGCAACATCGAGGGCGCCCGCCGGGCCGGCATCAACGTGCCGTGGATCCGGATCTCGGTCTTCATGATCTGTTCCACCATGGCCGCGATCGGCGGCCTCTTCCTGGCCGCGCAGATCCAGTCCGCCAGCCAGACCTCCGGCGGCGGCAACCTGCTGATGAACGCGATCGCGGCCGCGGTCATCGGCGGCACCAGCCTCTTCGGCGGCCGCGGCTCGACCTGGTCGGCCCTGCTGGGTGCACTGGTGATCGGCTCGATCCAGTCGGGCATGAACATCCAGGGCCTGAGCAACGCGATCCAGTTCATGATCACCGGTGCGGTGCTGCTGGCCGCCGTCGTGATCGACTCGCTGGCCCGGCGTACCCAGAAGGCGGCGGGGCGGGCCTAGCGCCTCAGACCGCCGTGTCGATGTGGACGACCACCACCTGCCGGCGGTGGTCGTCCACTGTGTACACAACGTCGTAGCCGCACGCCGAGAGCAGGCGGTGGCGAAGCGGGCCCGGCGAGGGCAGGTCGGAGAGCGGGTCGGAGCCGGCCCCCAGCGGGGCGTCCCGCAGGGGTTTCAGGTGGTGGAGCAACTCCACGGCCCGGTCCGGGTCGAGCTGCCGCAACTCACGGCAGGCCGACTCGACCAGCAGTACCTCGTAGACCGCGGACGCCCCGTAGGCCTCGCGCCTCACCGGTCCCACCTCCTGCTGCCCGTGCCGAACTCGGTCAGAACCGCCTGGAGGGAGCGCGCGGGTTCCGCGGCCCGCTGCGCGGCGAGCCGTTCGCGGGCGGCGACGAGCCCGGCCCGGCGTTCCCGCTGCCGCTTCCGCCGGGCCAGGTCGGCCCGGTCCTGGAACTCGAGCAGGGTGGCCACCAGTGGCAGCCGCGGCTCGTACCAGCGGTCCTCGACCAGGCGCTCGAACCGGAACGTCTGCAGTCGCTTCAGGTGCTCCCACTGCTCCATGCCGAGCAGCACCGCGACCGGCCGCCCGTGCCGGGTGATCACCGTGGACCGGCCGGCTCCGGCCTGCGCGACCGCGTCGGCGAAGCGGGCCCGGGCCTGGCGGACCGGCAGCTCTTCCTGACTCATGGTCAGCAGGCTAGGGCGCGGACCGGCGCGCCGGGAGCCGTTCCGCCGGGTGTGTACACAACGGCCGGCGCACTGCGCCGAGGGGGGTCGGGCCGGGCCATGCCGCCCGGGGGTGGCGGGCCATGGCGGAGGTGCCCGTTCGGGCCAATTCGCCACCCGGACACGGCTTCTGTCCGGTTCCCGCCCCGGAACCCGCTCGTCCACCGGAAGCCAGGTCCTAGAGTGCTCGTGCTGTGACTCCCGTGACTCCAGGTCCGTACCCCGTCCCCCCGGGGGTACGGCAGCAGGCCGTCCCCACCCGTGGAGGGAGGGACCGTCGGATGGAGCGGGACCGCGGCAAGGAGTGGATCGACAGGCTCCGGCGAGCAGGTGGCCGGGCGCAGGGGACCGTCCGCACGTGGGCGCCGACCGTCAAGGCCGTCGCCGGTGTGGTTCTGGTGCTGATCCGGCTGGAGGACTGGCGGGACCAGCACTGAGCCCGGCCACCTGATGGTGGCCGGGCCCCCGGGATCGGCGCGATCCAGTCCGGGCCCGTCCAGGGAGGCACCCCTGGGCGGGCCGCGGTGCGCCTCCACCGTACCGAGCGGGCGGCCGCGGCGGGCGGGTTTCACTCCGTCAGGCGGGCAGCAGCCGTTCGACGAACCGGCCCAGCTGCTCGGCGTTGCGGCACGGGTGCATCGGGACCAGTGCGGAGTACGCGGCCACCGCCGAGTCGCCCGTGTCCCAGAGCGAGACGGGTTCGGGGTTGAGCCAGTGGATCCGTCGGGCCCGGGTGGCGATCCGGGCGAGCGCGGCCAGGTTCGGGTCGCGCCGGTTGGTCCGCGCGTCGCCCAGGATCAGCACCGTGCTGCGCGCGGTCACCGCGGTCAGGTGCAGGTCGGCGAACTGGCCGAGCGCCGTGCCGTAGTCGCTGTACCCGTGCAGCCCGACCAGCCGGGCCCGGTCCAGCCCCCCGTCCGTCACCTCGGCCAGCTGGTTCACGAAGGCGAACACCCGCACCCGGCTGAACTGGTCGCGCAGCGCCCGGACCAGCAGGGTGGTGAAGTCACTGAACCCCGAGACCGAGTTGGACACGTCGCAGAGCAGCACCAGCTCCGGTCGCTGCGGCCGCCGCTGCCGGTACGCCGGGCGCAGCGGGACGCCGCCGGTGCCCAGCGAGCGCCGCACCGTGCGCCGCAGGTCGATGCTGCCGCGCGCGGCGCGGCGCCGGCGCGCGGCCAGCCGGGTGGCCAGGCGCCGGGCCAACGGCTGGACGGTGCGCCGCAGTTCCGCCAGCTGCGCCTGGTTCGCGTACAGGAAGTCGGTCCGCTCGACGCTGGGCGCCACCGCCCGCCGGGCGATCTCGTCCGTCCCGGTCAGCTCCGCGGCCCGGCGCCGTGCCTCGGTGGCCACCTGGGCGCGGAACGCCTCGATCCGCCGCCTGGACCCCCACCCGCAGTGGGAAGTACAGGTCGAAGGCGGCGTCGAAGACGCCCCGCTGCCGCTCCCCGCGCAGCAGCGCCGCCGCCAGGCCCGCGCGCAGCTGCTCCCGCTCGGCCAGGCCGAGCAGTTCGGCCACCGCCGCCGCGTCCACCGTCTCGCCGGGGCCGACCGGGATCCCGTGCGCCCGCAGCGCCTGGACGAAGGCGGTCAGCCGCGCCGTCAGCCCGGCGGTCACGAGCCGGTCAGGCTCAGCTGCTCGGCGGCCCGCCGGATGTCCTCCTGGTGCTTGAGCACCACTCCGAGACTCTCCCGCACCACCGACTCGTCCAGGGTGTCCGCGCCGAGCGCCAGCAGGGTGCGGGCCCAGTCGATCGCCTCCGCCACCGAGGGGTGCTTGCGCAGCTCCATCGCCCGCAGCGCGCCGACCACCCGGACCACCGAGGCGGCCAGCGCGGCGTCCAGCCCGGGCACCCGGAGCCGGACGATCCGCTCCTCCAACTCGGCGTCGGGGAAGTCCAGGTGGAGGAAGAGGCAGCGCCGGCGCAGCGCCTCGGAGAGCTCCCGGGTGGCGTTCGAGGTGAGCACCACGAACGGGCGGCGCTCGGCGGTGATGGTCCCCAGCTCCGGCACCGTGACCTGGAAGTCGCTGAGCACCTCCAGCAGCAGGCCCTCCACCTCCACGTCGGCCTTGTCGGTCTCGTCGACCAGCAGCACGGTGGGCTCGCTGCCGCGGATCGCGGTCAGCAGCGGGCGCGGCAGCAGGAACTCCTCGCTGAAGACGTCGGTGCGGGCGGCCTCCCAGCCCTCCTCGCGGCCCGCGGTGATCCGCAGCAACTGCTTGGCGTGGTTCCACTCGTACAGCGCCCGGGACTCGTCCACGCCCTCGTAGCACTGCAGCCGGACCAGCCGTGCGCCGGCCACCGCGGCCACCGCCTTGGCCAGCTCGGTCTTGCCCACCCCGGCCGGTCCCTCGACCAGCAGCGGCTTGCCCAACCGGTCGGCCAGGAAGACCGTGGTGGCCACCGCCGTCGAAGCCAGGTAGCCGACCTCGGCCAGCCGCTCCCGCACGTCCGCCACCGAGGCGAAGATGCCCGTTCCCGTGTCGTCGCTCATCGCTGCCGACTCCTCCCCGTCGGCGCCACTGTACCCGGGTGGTGATCAGCGGCAGGGGTCGGCCAATACAGTGGTGCGGTTAGCACGGACAGCACGGCTCGGAGGTACGGATGGACTCCCGCCCGGTGACGGTTCCGGCTCCGGCCGAGGGGTCCGGGGCCGCCCAACCGTGGAACCGCCAGCGGTTGCGCAGCAACAACGAGTGGCTGCTGCTGGAGCGGCTGCGCACCGGCGGTCCGGAGTCGCGCGCCCAACTGGCCCGGGACACCGGTCTGTCCAAGCCGACGGTGTCCGCCGCGCTGGCGGTGCTGGAGCAGGCCGGCCTGGTCCGCGAGGCCGGGGTGCACGCGCCCGAGCGCGGCCGCACCGCCGTGCTCTACGAGCCGGACCCGACGGCCGGTCAGGTGCTCGGCGTGGACATCGGCCGGGCCCGGCTGCGGGTGGCGGTCGCCGACCTGGCCGGCCGGATCCTGGCCCACCGGGACGTGCCCAACCGCGGGCGCAGCGCGGACGCGGTGGCCGACGCGGTGGTGGCCGCCGCCCGCGAGGCCACCGAGGAGGCGGGCGGCGGGCCGGGCGCGGTGGTGCACGCGGTGATCGGCTCGCCCGGGGTCTGGGACGAGCAGCAACAGCGGGTGCACTACGCGGTGCAGTTGCCCGGGTGGGGCCGGCGCGGGCTGTTCGAGCGGATCGAGGCGGAGCTGGGCACCCCGATCTCGGTGCACAACGACGCCAACCTGGCGGCGCTGGGCGAGTACGCGGACGGTGCGGGCACCGGCAGCCGGGTCTTCGCCTACCTGCTGGTCGGCACCGGCCTGGGCACCGGCGTGGTGGTGAACGGCGAGATCCAGCAGGGCGCGCACGGGGCGGCCGGCGAGATCGGGTTCCTGCCGCTGCCCGGGACCGGCCGCCACCTGGAGCAGGAGGCGGCCGCCGACTCGGTGGTGCGGGCGGCCCGGGCGGAGGGGATGACCGGGGCGCTGAACGCCAAGCGGGTCTTCGCCGCGGCCCGCGCGGGGGATCCCCGGGCGGCCGCCGCGGTGCTCCGCGAGGCCGAGCAACTCGCCTATCCGGTCGCGGTGCTGGCGGCGGTGCTGGACCCGGACCTGGTGGTGCTGGGTGGCGGGCTCGGGCACGGCGCCGACCTGCTGCTCGGCCCGCTGGAGGAGGCGCTGCACCGCCTCACCCCGTTGCGGCCGCGGCTGGCGGCCAGCGCGCTGGGGGACGAGGCGGTGCTGCGCGGGGCGCTGGCGATCGCCCTGGGCATCGCCCGGCCCGAGGTCTTCGAGCGCCGGACGGCAGCGGTCTGACGTCGGCCCGGTCACCCGGCCACCCGGGCCGGCGGTGCGTCAGTCGTCCAGCGCGGCGGTCCGGTGCCACGGCCTGGCCTGCTCCAGTTGGGTCGCCAGCGCGAGCAGCAGCCCCTCGCCGCCGAGCGGCCCGACGAACTGCACGCCGAGCGGCAGGTCCTGGGCGGTGCGGTAGGTGGGCAGGCTGACGGCGGGTCGGCCGGTGATGTTGGCGAGCTGGGTGAACGGCGTGGCGGCGAGGTTCTCGATCACCGCCTTCTCCCAGGCGCCGGTCCCGGCCAGGGTGCCGAGCAGGCCCAGGCGCAGCAGCACCTTGGCGACGGCGCGGACCGGGCGGGGCGTGTCCAGCTCGCCGATCCGCACCGGCGGGCGGGCCAGGGTCGGGGTGAGCAGCAGGTCGTAGCGCCGGTGGAAGGCGGCCAGCGCGCGGCTGTAGCCGTTCCAGCGGTCGTGCGCGGCGTAGTAGTCGGGCGCCGTGACCTTGCGCCCGGCCGCCGCGAGCAGGTGGGTGTCCAGCTCGAAGCCGTCCGGGCCGGCACCGGTCGTGCGGCGCACCTCCGCCACGGTGTACGCGAGTTGGGTGCACCACATGGTCAGGAAGTCGAACGCGAGGCGGTGTTCGTCGATGCCGGTCTCGGCGGGCTCGACCTCGTGGCCGAGCGAAGCCAGCAACTCGGCGGCGTCGGTGACGGCGGCCACCGCCTCGGGGTCCACCGCGGTACCGAGCGGCGAGCGGGTGGTGAAGCCGATCCGCAGCCGTCCGGGTGCCGTCCGGGCCAGCTCCGCGTAGCCGAGCTCCGGGCGGGCGGCCAGGAACGGGCCGCCCGGGTCGGGGGCGGCGGTGAGCACGTCGAGCATCGCGGCGCTGTCCCGGACGGTGCGGGAGAGGACGCCGTCGGTGGCGGCACCGTGCAGGTACTCGGCGAACCGCGGGCCGGCCGGCACCAGGCCGCGCCCAGGCTTGAGGCCCACCAGGCCGCAGGCCGCGGCCGGGATCCGGATCGACCCGCCCCCGTCGCTCGCCCCGGCCACCGGCAGGATCCCGGCGGCCACCGCAGCCGCCGCCCCGCCGGAGGACCCGCCCGGGGTGCGGCTCAGGTCCCACGGGTTGCGGGTGGGCCCGTTGACCTCCGGCTCGGTGACGCCCTTGGCGCCGAACTCGGGGGTGTTGGTCTTGCCGAACACCACCAGGCCGGCGTCCAGCCAGCGCCGCACCACCGCGCTGTGCTCGGTGGCCGGCACCCGGCCGAGTGCCCGGCAGCCGCTGCCGGTGGGCACGCCGGCGTATTCCTGGTGCAGGTCCTTGAGCAGGAACGGCACCCCGGCGAACGGTCCGCCGAGCTCGCCGCGGGCCCGCTCCCGCGCCACCTCGTACATCGGCGCGACGATCGCGTTGAGCTTCCCGTTCACCGCCTCGGCCCGGGCGATGGCGACCTCCAGCAGCTCACCGGCCGACACCTTCCGCCCGGCCACCAACTCGGCCAACCCGACGGCGTCGTACTCCCGGTACTCGGCGTACTCCACGAACCCTCCTGCCCCAGAACCCGGTGACCGGCCGGCACTCGGTTACCGGACAGTACACGTGCGGGGTCGGCGAAGGGGAGGGGTCAGTCGGGCGGCGCCGGCCGGGCTCCCACCCGGGCCACCGCCGCCGCCCCCGTGCGGCACCCCGCCGCCAGCGCCTGCGGCACCGTCGCCCCCGCCAGCCGGGCCGCCAGGAAGCCGCCGCCGAAGGCGTCGCCCGCACCCGTGGTGTCCACCGCGCTGGTCGGCAATCCCGCTGCCCGGGCGACGAGTCGACCGCCCCGGGCGGCGAGCGCGCCGGCCGCGCCAAGGGTGACCACCACGGTGCGGGAGTCCGTGCTCAGCCGCCGGGCCGCCCGCTCGGGGTCGGCGACGCCCGCCAGCAGGGCGGCCTCGGGTTCGTTGGGGAGCAGCAGGGCGGCGTCGGCCACCAGGGAGAGGAAGCGGTCCACGCCCAGTGCGCGCAGGAACCCGGTTGACGCCGGGTCGACGCTCACGCCGATGCCCCGCTCGCGCGCGGCGGCGAACGCCCGTGCGGCCACCCCGCGTCCGGCCGCGCCGAAGAACAGGTAGCCCGACAGGTGCACCCACGCCGCACCGGCCAGCAGGGCGTCGTCCCAGTCGGACGCCGCGAGCCGGACCGTCGCCCCGCCGTCGGTCAGGAAGCTGCGCTCGGCGGTCTCGTCGACCACCGCTATCACCACCCCGGTCGGCGTCTCCCGGTCCACCACCAGGTGCGCCCGCACGCCCGCCGCGGTGAGCGCGGCCCGGTGCCAGTCGGCCGAGTCGGCGCCCACCCGGGCCAGCAGCCGCACCTCCGCCGCACCGGAACGCGCGGCCCAGCAGGCCAGGTTGGCCGCCGCGCCGCCCGGCAGCACGCGGATCGCGGCGGCCGTGTCGGTGCCGGGGGAGAGCGGGCCGGCGGGCCGGGCGACCACGTCCGTGACCACGTCGCCGACCACCAGCAGTGCGGTCAACGGGCCACCGCCGACCAGGCTCCGGCGATCCGGGTGGCGAGCCGGACGTTGCCGCGCACCGCCGCCAGGTTGGCCTCCAGCGAGGCGCCCCCGGTGTGCTCGGTCAGGTGGGCGAGCAGGAACGGGGTGACGGCCTGTCCGGTGACCCCGGCCCGGTCGGCCGCCGCCAGCCCCTCGGCCAGCACCCGGTCGTGCAACTGCGGGTGCAACTGCTCGTCGGCCGGCACCGGGTTGGCCACCACCAGCGCCGACCCCGGCCCGCCCAGCAGGTCCTGGGCCCGCATCGCCGCCGCCACCTCGGCGGGGTCGTCCAGCGTCCAGTCCACCGGGCAGCCCGAGCTGGACAGGTAGAAGCCCGGGAACAGGTCGGTGCCGTACCCCAGCACGCCCACCCCGAGGGTCTCCAGCCGCTGCAGCGTGGCCGGCACGTCCAGGATCGACTTCACTCCCGCGCAGACCACGGTGATCCTGGTCCGGGCCAGCAGGGCGAGGTCGGCCGACTCGTCCTGGGTGCTGGTCCAGTCGCGGTGCACGCCGCCGAGCCCGCCGGTGGCGAAGACCCGGATGCCGGCCCGGGCGGCGAGGAAGGCGGTGCCGGAGACGGTGGTCGCGCCACTGGCCCCGGTGGCGAGGGCGGGCGCCAGGTCGCGGTGGCCGAACTTGCGCAGTCCGGGGTCGTCGCAGACGCGCTCCAGTCCGGTGCGGTCCAGCCCGATCCGGACCACCCCGTCCAGCACCGCGACGGTGGCCGGCACCGCTCCGCCGTCCCGCACCGCCTGCTCCAGTTCGAGGCCGACCGCCAGGTTGCGCGGCCGCGGCAGGCCGTGCGCCAGGATGGTCGACTCCAGCGCCACGACCGGTGCGCCGTCCGCCAGCGCGGCGCGGACCTCGTCGGTGCAGTGGACGGCGGCATCGGCCAGGAATGCGTTCTCAGTCATCCCCGATACCTGGCGTCCCACCGCGCACTTCAAACCGATGCGTCGATCTGACGTGAATCACTCACAAACAAACACAGACACTCAGCTCACAGTGATTGCTTGCGTTGACTCTTGTCCACGTCTTGTTCAGTGCAATATCGTATGGCACCGCCACCGGCCCCGGTGGCCGGCAGTCCCGTTGAACCTCGCCGCGGCGCCGGTGCTGACCACGGTCCTCGCGCTCCCCCCACAGCTGCCCCCGACCCCCACCCCGAGAGGGATTGACGCGTGCTCAGATACCGAACAGGTCTGTGGCGCACCAGCCGACGGACCGTCCTGGTCGGCCTGGCGTCGGTGCTCGCCGCCGCCGGCCTGGCCAGCCCCATCGCGGCGATGGCCGACCCGCACCCCACGCAGAAGTGGGCCAAGGCCGCGCAGGCGCTGCCCGGCTCCACCGCGGTCACCGCCACCCAGGCGAAGGCCGGTCCCAAGACCGCCCCGTCCAGCAAGCGCCTGGCCAAGCCCGGCACCCCGCCCACCGGCACCACCGGCCGCAACGGCCCGCAGCTCGCCGACGGCGCCGACCCCGGCAAGAACGGCGACGGCTACGTCTCCAACGAGTACGACCTGCAGATGACGTACAAGGGCGGCCAGGAGTCGACCGGCGTGATCAGCGGGCCGCCCAAGGTCTACCTGGTGGTCTGGGGGTCCCAGTGGGGCACCTCCTCGACCGACGCCAACGGCGACGTGGTGATGTCCAAGGACGCCGACCAGGCCGTGCCCTACCAGCAGGACTTCTTCAAGGGCCTCGGCAGCTCCGGCGACGGCTGGAGCGCGGTGCTCACCCAGTACTGCGAGGGCATCCAGGCGGGCGCCGTGCAGTGCCCGGCGAGCGCCGCGCACATCCAGTACCCGACCCCCGGCAGCGTGCTGGCCGGCGTCTGGGTGGACAACGCGGCCGCGGCCCCGCAGGCGGCCTCCGAGCCCGAGCTGGGCGCCGAGGCGCTGGCCGCGGCCAAGCACTTCGGCAACCTGACCCAGGCGCAGAACAGCAACGTGCAGTACATCATCGACTCGCCGCAGGGCACCGACCCGGACAAGTGGCGCGAGCTCGGCTACTGCGCGTGGCACGACTTCCAGCGCTCGCAGTACGGTTCGCTGGCCTACACCAACATGCCGTACCTGACCGACGTGGCCGGCTGCGGCACCAACTGGTTCGGTGAGAACACCGCCCGCGGCCGCCTCGACGGCTACGGCATCATCGGCGGCCACGAGTACGCCGAGACGCTCACCGACCCGAACACCCCGGGTGGTTGGACCGACGCCACCGGCCAGGAAGTCGCCGACAAGTGCGCCTGGATCCCGTACGGCGCCAACGGCGGCCTGTTCTTCGAGAACCTCTCCACCGGCTCCTTCCCGCTGCAGACCCTGTGGTCCAACACCGACCACCTCTGCCAGTCCTCGGACCCGGTCGTCACCGGCCCGGCGCTGACCCTGAAGCCGATGTGCGACCACACCGACGCGCCCGGCCGGATCAGCATCCCGGCGGTGGCCACCGACAGCGCCGGCTCCTCGTTCACCTACAGCGCCACCGGCCTGCCGGCGGGCCTGACCATCGACCCCGCCTCCGGTGTCATCTCCGGCTCCAACAGCGGCACCAACGGCTGGCAGCGGATCACCGTGAACAGCACCGACGCCGGCGGGCGCACCGCCTCCACCGGCTTCTGGGAGAACGTCACCAGCAACGGCCAGACCGGCTGCAACGGCATCGAGCAGCTGATCAACCCGGGCTTCGAGAACGGCTCGGCGGACGTCGACCACACCGTGATGACCGACTCCTGGAGCCCCTCGGGCTACAACGTGATCACCCCGTCCAGCCTGCACGCCCCCCGGACCGGCAGCTGGTACGCCTGGCTCGGCCAGGACGGCAGCAGCAGCGACGACTCGATCACCACGTACCTGAACACCTACCCGGGCTACCAGGGTGCGAGCTTCTCGTTCTGGCTGGACACCGAGTCGACCAACACCTCGGGCAGCAGCCCGGACACCCTGACGCTGCAGGCCATCTCGCAGTACACCGGCCAGGTGCTCGGCACGGTGCACACCTGGAGCAGCACCCAGGGCGCGAACAGCGGTTACCAGTTCCAGTCGGTGGACCTGACGCCGTTCATCGGCCAGGTCGGCTGGGGCACCACCATCGGCCTGAAGCTGGTCTCGCACGAGACCGGTGCCACCCCGCAGACGGCCTTCCTGATCGACGACGCCTCGGCGCGCGAGCACTGACCGGCCCCGTAGGACCGACGCCTCCCTGACGGAGCGTCACACGGCGCGGGGCCGCGCGTGACCGGCCCCGCGCCACCCCCTCCCCCCACCCGCGCGCCTCTCCCTTGGAGCCCCCATGCGCGTTTCCCTCACCCGGCTGGCCAGTGCCCTCGCGGCACTGACGCTGGCCTCCTCCGGCCTCGGTGCCCTGACCATGGCCACCGCCACCCCGGCCGCCGCCCTGGACAACGGGACGGCCCTGACCCCGCCGATGGGCTGGAACTCCTGGAACTCGCTGGGCACCCAGGTCAACGAGCAGCAGGTCAAGCAGACCATCGACTTCATGTCCGGCAACGGACTGGTGGCGGCGGGCTACAACACCGTCACCATCGACGACGGCTGGTCGGTGCGCCACCGGGACGGGCAGAGCGCGGACTTCGTGAAGAACGCGAACTGGGGCATGCAGCTGTACGACAACAACGGCAACCCGGTCGACGGCACCGACGGCGGCGGCAACGATCCGACCAGCGGCCACCTGACGCCCGATCCGACCAACTTCCCCGCGCAGACCGTCAACGGCCGTTCCGTGAACGGGATCCAGTACCTGGCCTGGTACGCGCACAGCAAGGGCATGAAGTTCGGCCTCTACGCCACCGACACCTACACCACCTGCCAGGGGCACCCCGGCAGCCTCGGTCACGAGGCCACCGATGCCAGTGACTTCGTCGCCTGGGGCGTCGACTACGTGAAGTACGACGACTGCCCCTACGGTCCGACGATCACCATCAACGGGTACAGCTACTACCCGCAGGGCGAGGGCAAGGAGCTCACCGAGTCCATCTACGCCCGCACCCAGACCTTCCAGCGCTACCTCGACGCGGCGACCGCCGCCGCGGGCCGGCCCAAGGTCACCCTCAGCCTCTCCGCGCAGCCCGCCCACACCGGCATCCCCGAACTGCTGAGCGCCAACGACCCGGCCCGCACCGACCCGAAGATCCTGGCGGCCGGTGTCCAGCCGCACCAGGCCGCCGGCTACTACCCGACCGGCGTCTGGTGCGGGCAGGTGGCCAACCTGTGCCGGATCGGCGGCGACCGGGACAGCGAGCTGGACGGGGTGCTCTACAACGGCCAGCTGCAGACCGCCCTGAAGTACCCGGGCAACGTGCACCCGGGCAGCTGGAACGACATGGACATGATGTTCGCCGGCTGGCAGGACGTGAACGGCGTCTGGGGCGTGACCGACACCTACAAGGGCGACAAGCCGTTCACCGACGACGAGTCGCGCACCGAGCTGTCCGTCCTGTCGATGATGGCCGCCCCGCTGATCTCCGGCGCCGACCTGCGCGCCGCCGCCGACTCCCAGCACACCGCCAACGGCTACACCTGGTCCACCGGGATCACCTCCTCGGCGCTGGCCGTCCTGAAGAACCCCGACGTGATCGCGATCGACCAGGACACCAAGGCGCAGCCCGCCACCCTGGTCGGCAACCCGCCCGCCTCGGCCACCGCTCCGGTGATCCTGCAGCGCCCGCTGGCCAACGGCGACACCGCGGTGCTGATGGTCAACCAGGACCCGGGCAACTGGGCGATGCCCAGCACCACGCTCGCCCAGCTCGGCCTGACCGCCGC
>NZ_JBHYKG010000166.1:0-18699 GCF_042741245.1 Kitasatospora sp. NPDC058965 | reverse complement strand
GCCCACCCGTGACCATGGCCACCACCTCCGACTCCCCGCCCGCCGCCGCCGTCCGGGCGCCGGCCCGCCGGCCCGGTCCGCGGCGGCGACCGCGAGCGCGGCGCGAGCCCCGCTCCCTCCCCTACCTGCTGCTGCTCCCGGCCACCGCCGTGCTGGCCCTGGTGCTCGGCTACCCCCTGGCCCGACTCGGCGTCATCTCGCTGCAGGACTACGGACTGCGCACGCTCTTCACCGGCCAGGTCGGCTGGGCGGGCGCGGACAACTACCGGGCGGTCTGGGACGACCCGCAGCTGCTCCCGGTGCTGCTGCGCACGGCCGGGTTCTGCGCCGCCCTGGTCGCCGGCACCCTGGCCGTCGGGCTCGGCGTCGCCCAACTCCTGCTCCGGCTCGGGCCGCTGCTGCGCCGCGCCGTCACCTTCTGCCTGATCGCCTCCTGGGCGATGCCGCCGGTGGCCGGCACGCTGGTCTGGCAGTGGCTGTTCGAGCCCGTCTACGGCGTGGTCAACTGGGGGCTCACCCGGACCGGCCTGTTCGGCGACCTGACCCAGCACGACTGGACCACCACCCCGCTCTCGGCCTTCACGCTGGTCTGGCTGCTGGTGGTGTGGCAGTCGGTGCCGTTCGTCGCGCTGACCCTGTACGCCGGCCTCTCGCAGATCCCGCGCAGCTACTACGAGGCGGCCGCCCTCGACGGCGCCGGCGCCTGGACCACCTTCCGGGTGATCACCCTGCCGTTCCTGCGGCCGGTCCTCGCGCTGGTCACGATCCTCTCGGTGATCTGGGACTTCAACGTCTTCACCCAGATCTGGATCCTCACCCAGGGCGGCCCCAACCAGGGCACCACCACGCTGGGGATCTGGTCGTTCACCAAGGCGTTCAGCGGCAACGCCTTCGGCCAGGGTGCCGCGATCGCGGTGGTCTCGGTGGCGCTGCTGCTCGTCCTGACCCTCTACCACGTGCGCCGCCTGGTCCGATCGGGAGAAGAGCTGTGACCCCCGCCCGTCCGCTGCGGCTGGCGCTGAACACCGCCGCCGTCCTCTTCTGCCTGGTGTGGATCTTCCCAGTGTACTGGATGGTCAACACCGCCTTCAAGCCCTACGGCGACATCCTGCGCAGCACGCCGCGCTTCCTGCCGGTCCCGTTCAGCCTGGCGAACTTCGGCGACGCCGTCCGCAAGCCCGGCTTCCTGACCGACCTGGGGAACAGCCTGCTGGTGACCGGCGCCGTGGTGCTGGTGGCGGTCGTCGTCGCCTTCTTCGCGGCGGTCGCGCTGGCCCGGTTCCGCTTCGCCGGTCGGCGCGGCTACCTGATCGGCGTCCTGGTGCTGCAGATGGTGCCGCTGCCCGCGCTGGTCATCCCGGTCTTCCTCAGCCTGAAGAGCGCCCACCTGCTCAACAGCCTGCTCGGCCTGGGCCTGACCTACGTGGCGGTCGTGCTCCCCTTCACCCTGTGGACCCTGCGCGGCTTCCTGCACGGGATCCCGGTCGAGCTGGAGGAGGCCGCGATGGTCGACGGGGCCGGGCGGCTCACCGTGGTCCGCCGGATCCTGCTGCCGCTGATGGCCCCCGGCACCATCGCCACCAGCGTGTTCGCCTTCATCACCGCCTGGAACGACTACCTCTTCGCCGACGTACTGCTCAAGGACCAGGGCCACCAGACCCTGCCGGTCTGGCTGGTCTCCTTCTCCACCGCCACCGGCACCGACTACGGCGGCCTGATCGCCGCCTCCACGCTCTCCGCGCTGCCGGTGGTCGTCTTCTTCACCGTCATCCAGCGCCGGCTGGTCGCCGGCATGACCGCCGGCGCGGTCAAGGACTGAGCCCGCCGCCCCGACCGCCGGCGCGGTCGGGGACCGACCCCGTCACCCCGACCGGCGATCCGGTCGGGGACCGACCCCCGCGACCCACTGGAAGGGCCGACGTGACCACGCCCCGCCCCGTCCCGCACCTCGTCCCCCGGCCGAACGACCTGACCGCGCTGCCCGGACGCTTCGTCATCCCGCCCGCCCTGCGGCTGGAGACCGGGCCCGGCGCCGAGCCGGCCGCCGCACTGCTCGCCGACTACCTCGGCCCCGGCCGGCCGCGCACCGAGACCGGCCCGCCGATCCGGCTGGAGCTCGACCCCGCCCAGCAGCTCGCGCTCGGCCCCGAGGGCTACCGCCTGGAGGTCCGCCCGCAGCGGGTGGTGCTGACCGCCGCCGCGCCGCACGGGCTGCTCAACGCCGTCCAGACGCTGCGCCAGCTGCTGCCCCCGGCCGCGCTCGTCCCGGCCACCGCACCGGCCGACGCCTGGTGGTGGCCCTGCGTCAGCATCCGCGACCGGCCCCGACTGCGCTGGCGCGGCTTCCTGCTCGACGTCGCCCGCCACTTCGTGCCGCTGGACTACCTGTACCGCACCGTCGACCGGATGGCCCTGCACCGGCTCAACGTGCTGCACCTGCACCTGACCGACGACCAGGGCTGGCGGATCGAGATCGACGGCTGGCCGCGGCTGACCGAGGTGGGCGCCTGGCGCAGCGACCCCGTGCACGGCGGCTACTACACCGCCCGCGAGCTGCGCGGGCTGGTCGACCACGCGGCCGCGCGCGGGATCACCGTCGTCCCCGAGATCGAGATGCCCGGCCACGCCCGCGCCGCCCTGGCCGCCTACCCGCAGCTCGGCAACCGGCCCGAGCAGCGCCTCGACGTGTGGAACCGCTGGGGTGTCAGCGCCGACATCTTCGCGGTCGACGACCGGACCCTGGACTTCTGCCGCCAGGTGCTGGACGCCACCCTGGAGGTCTTCCCCGCCCGCCACGTGCACCTCGGCGGCGACGAGTGCCCCACCACCGCCTGGGAGACCAGCCCCGCCGCCCGGCGGCGCAGCGCCGAGCTCGGCCTGCCCGGCGTGGCCGGTCTGCACGGCTGGTTCCTGGCCCGGATGCACGAGCACCTGAGCGCCCGCGGCCGCCGCACGATGAGCTGGGACGAGACCGGCCACAGCCCCGGCCGGCTGCCCCCCGGGATCGCCCTGACCGCCTGGCGCGAGGCCGCCCACGGCGCGGCGGCCGTCGCCCGCGGCCACCAGGTGGTGATGGCCCCGCACACCGCCACCTACTTCGACTACCCGCAGCGCGACAGCCCGGACGAGCCCGCCGGCCAGCCCGGCGGGACGGTGACGCTGGAGCAGGTGCACGCCTTCGACCCGCTCGCCGGCGGGCTGCGCGCCGTCGACCCCGGTGACGACGGCGCGGGCGTGCTGGGTGCGCAGGCGGCGCTGTGGACCGAGTACGTCCCCACCACCGCGCACGCCGACTACCTCACCTACCCGCGGCTGTGCGCGTTCGCCGAGACCGCCTGGGCGGCCGGCCGGATCCCGTTCGCCGATTTCCTGGCCCGGCTGCGCCCGCACCGCGAACGGCTGGCCGCGCTCGGCGTGGCCACCGCGGTCCCCGTCGGTAGCCCGACCCTTTCCCGCTGAGAGACGATGGCCCCCATGACCAGCAACTCCAAGTCCGTGCCACGAGCGGCCGCCAAGCGCGACCAGGTACGTGCCCACCTCGTCGACATCATCGAGAGGTCCGGGCCGGGCACGAGCCTGACCGCCGAGCGCGACCTGGCCGCCGAGCTCGGCGTCTCCCGCCCCACCCTGCGCGCGGCCATCGAGGACCTGATCCGCAGCGGGCTGCTGGTCCGTCAGCACGGGCGCGGCACCTTCACCGCGCCGCACAAGGTCACCCAGGAGATGACCGGCACCACCACCAACGCACTGGCCGTGCCGCCCGCCGAGGGCGACTGGACCAGCCGGGTCGTGGTCTTCGCCACCGCACCGGCCGGTCCGTCCCGGGCCGCCCGCCTCGGCCTCGACCCGCAGGACCCGGTGCTGCGGGTGGTCCGGGTCCGGTACGTGGACGGCGAGCCGATGTCGATCGAGCGCCTGGAGCTGCCCGCCGAGCGGGTCGAGGGCCTGACGGCCGGCGACATGGAGAGCGGCAACTTCTACCACCTGCTCCGCGACCGCTTCGGCGTCACCGTGATGGACGCGGTCCAGACCGTCGAGCCCACCGTCGCCAACCCCGAACAGGCCGACCTGCTCGACTGCTCCGTCTACGCGCCGCTGCTCCAGATCGAGCGCGTCACCCGAGACACCACCGGCAGCACCGTCGAGCACGCCCAGTCCGTCTACCGCGGCGACCGCTACCGGATCACCTCCAAGCTCCGGTTCGACGCGGACTCGGGGTGACGGGGAGCAACGGGGGCGGCGACCGCCGCCGGGCCGGGATCAGTGGGCGGCGGCGCACTCCGGGTGGCCCCACCCGGCGCCGACCTTGGTGATGGTGGCGCCCTTGGGGTAGGCCCGGCCGCACGGGCAGGTGCCCGGAAACCGGGCGGCCAGGGTGCGGCCGGTGGACTTGCCGGAGCTCTTGGCCGTGCCGTTGGCACTGCTCCGGGTGGCGCCCGAGGCGGCCCCCGCACGGGCGGGCTTTCGCGCGGCCGCGGCGGTGGCGCTCTGCGGGTCGGGCTCGGGCAGGTCGGCCGCGGTGCCCGCCGCGCCCTGCTGGGTGCGGGCGGCGTCGCTGGCGGCCTTGTCCGCGACGGCGTTCAGCGGGTCCCCGCCCACCTGGTGGGCGGGGACGTAGACGAAGGTCACGTCCCGCCCGGTCAGCAGCACGTCGATGCGCTGGATCAGCTCCTGGTTGGCGACCGGCTTGCCCGCGGCCGTCTTCCACCCGTTGCGCTTCCACCCCGCCAGCCACTTGGTGACGGCGTCGCGGGTGTAGGTGCTGTCCAGCCGCACCTCCAGCGGCACCGCCGGGTCGGTCGACGCCAGCAGCTGCTGCAGCGCGGTCAGTTCGCCGACGTTGTTGGTGCTGTGCCCGAGCGCCCCGGACTCCCAGCGCACCGGTACGGCGGCGCTGTCGGCGACCACGTACGCCCACCCCGCCGGCCCCGGGTTGCCCTTGGCTGCTCCGTCACACGCTGCGATGACTCGTTCGACCATGGGTCGATCATGCCAGCCGGCGGGAGCCGTTCCGACCACGGCACCGGCCAGGGTCCCCGCTGCGCCGGATCAGCCGGATCAGCCGAGGAAGTCGACGCGGTCGATCAGCCCGTCCCGCACCCGGTAGGCCACCAGCACCCGGACGGGCTCCGCGGCCACGCCGTGGGCGACTTCGTGGTCGACCACCCAGTCCCCCTCGGTGAGCCGCCCGAGGATCTCCGCCCGGCAGCGGCCCCGGGCGAACTGGCCGGCGTACGCGTCCCGCAGGGCCTGCCGACCGCGCCACTGGTCGCCGCCGCGCCGGTGCACGACGACGTCCTCGGCGTAGGTGGCGACGAAGGCGTCGAGATCGTGGCCGTTGTAGGCGGCGAGCTGCCGGTCGACCACGCCGCGCGGGTCGGACGGTGAGTGGGGATCGGACGGTGAGTGGGGATCGGTCACGGGGTGGGGATCGGTCACGGGGTGGGGATCGGTCACGGGGTGGGTCCTTCGGTGCGTCGGGCTTCGAGGAAACCCGCCGGCTTCCCGGTCGGGTCGTGCGGAAGCGGGCGCCCGCAGGCGGCGGCCAACTCCTCCAGCGCGGTGAACTCGGTGGTCCAGCCGTGTGCGTCCAGCCAGTCCGCCGTTCCCGGGCCGAGTCCGCCCCGCCACAGGTCGGTCATCTCGGTCAGCCCCGGCTCGCGCGGCGTGGTGCTCACGTCCCGGCCCTGTTCCAGCAGCAGCCGACTGCCCGGCGCCGACAGTGCGCCCACGGCGTCGAGCAGACCGGCCGCCTCGGCGGGCTCCAGGTAGACCAGCAGCCCCTCGGCCAGCCACGCGGTCGGCTGCGCCGGGTCGAAGCCCGCCGCGACCAGCCGGTCGGGCCAGTCCGGGTCCACCAGGTCGGCCCGCAGCGCGGTGCGGTCGCAGGCGGGCACCGCCGACAGCCCGTCCAGCACCCCCTGCTTGAAGTCCAGCACCGGCGCCAGGTCGACCTCGAACAGCCGGGTCCCGGGCGGCCACGGCAACCGGTACGCGCGGGCGTCCAGCCCCGCGGCGAGCAGCACCACCTGCGACACCCCGGCGGCCAGCAGCCGATCGTCGTAGAACCGGGTGCGCAGGATCCCGTGCGCGACCAGCCGTTGGGCGAACCCGCCCGTCGGCGGCCCGCCGGCCGGCATCGACAGGCCCGCGGCGGCGACGAACACCGCGGCGTACGGATCGTTGAACAGCGGCGCGGGCCGGGAGCTCTCGAAAGCGCGCACCATGGCCACGGACAGGGCGGTGCGGGAGACCGGGCTCAACGGCTCGGCGGTGGGGTTCGCCATGGTCGGAATCTACATCGGTGCCGATGCATCTGTGAAGATGGACCTGAGCCCACGCCCCGGTGGGTGCGACGATGCGGGCATGACCTGGTACCTGACGGTCCGCCCCGACGACCACTACGGCGGGAGCGTGCCGACCTGCGTGCTGGTGTCCCACCTGGATGCGGTGCCCGGCCTGCTGCGGACCGATGGCTCGTCCTACCGGACCGAGGGCGGCCCGGACCGGATCCACTTGATCCTGGCCGCGTGCGACGGCTCCGGGAGCTACGCCGCCCACCCGGACCGGGTGCCGCAGCGGCTCAACGCGGTCGAGCTCGTCTGCTCGTCGGCCGCACCCGGCAGCGCCTACCGGACCGCGGTGGCGCTGGCGGTGGGGATCGCCGACCGGCTCGGCTGGGAGGTGGTCGACGCGGAGAGCGAGGAGCTCGTGCACACCGGGCCGGCTGTACCGGTGCCGGCCCGCTGCGCCGTCAAGTGTCCCGCCTGCGCGCCGCCGTAGGCCGGCGGGCCCTGCCCCGGGCGCGCCTCACTCGCCGCCCGCGCCCGGGGCGGGGTCGTACGGATAGGTGCCGAGCAGCGTCAGCAGCCCGGGCCGGTCGCGCAGCGGGGCGGCGTCGCATCCGTAGACCAGGTAGAGGGCGTTCACCCCGGGCCGGTCGGCGAGGTCGAGCCCCGCCCGCCCGGCGAAGGTGGGACCGTAGCTGTGCTCGGCGAGGGTGCGGACGGGGTCGTCGGAGACACTGCCCTCGGCGAAGTCCTCGTCGTACCAGCCGATCCCGGTGTCGAGTTGGAAGCGGCTGGCCGACCCGCCCTCGTCGCCGTAGCCCATGCTGACGTGGTCGAGCAGCTCGTCCTCGTCGCGGACGCGGCCCGCCCAGATCGAGACGGTGCCGGGCGCTTCCAGCCCTGTGCGGAACTCGGTGCCTGCCATGCGCACCAGGCTACCGAGAGTGCATCGGCGCCGATGTATTCTGCGGGCGTGGACGGCGTGCAACTCCTCAGACTCGGCAAGCGGCTGGCCGAGCTCGGCCGCGAGATGGCCGTCGATCCCGCCGCCGGCACCCTGACCCCCGGCGAGATCGCGGTGGTCGCCGACGTCCACCAGCACCCCCACACCTCGGTGCAGGAGATCCGCGTCCGCACCGGCTTCGCCCAGAGCCACGTCTCCACCTCGGTCGCCCGACTGCGGGAGCGCGGCCTGCTGGACGCGGCCCCCGACCCGGCGGACGGCCGACGCACCCTGCTCACCGTCTCCGCGCGGGCCCGCCGCGCCATCCGCGCCTGGGTGAGCCGCCCCGCCGATCCGGTGATCGCCAGGGCCCTCCCCGATCCGGACCGCGCCCGCCGGGCCACCGAGCTCCTGGACGAGTTGGCCACGCTGCTGCTGCCGTGACCGCCCCGACCGGGCCCACGACCGCGACCGTTCCGCAGGCGCGCCGGCTCGGGTGGGGCCGGTGCTGGCGAGCCTCGCTGCAGGCCCTTGATCCCCGGCGCCGGTTGGGCCGTGACCTCCCCCGCGCAGACCGGGAGGGTAACCGTTCGGTTTGCGGTGTTGGATGCTCCGCCACCGACCCCACCCACGATCACCGTAGGGCCCCCCACTGACGGACCGCGGTCTGCCCGTGCGCGGATCCGGCCGCCCCGATCCGGCCGCCACGAGCTGAAATCACGTCAAATTACGATCCTCATTCATCTGAGCCTATGTCAAGCCGTCGCGGAGATGCCTGAATGGTGCCGTCCACCCAGCCCGACGAAGGGAGTTCACCCCATGAGCATGCTCGCCCGCCTCGCCGGCACCGCAGCGGCCGCCGGCGCCCTGGTCCTGGCCGTCGCCATCCCCGCCTCGGCCAACCTGCAGTACGGCCTGATCTCTGACACCGGCGACGGCGCCACCCCCGACGCAGCCATCCGGGCGGCCCGCACCGCGGCGATCAAGGACGCGGCCGACCTCGGGTACATGCCGAACACCTGCGTCACCTCCGGCCGCCCCGCGGTCCTGCCGTACTCCGGCGGCTACGAGGCGACCGTCACGGTGGAGTGCCGCTCGGAAACCGTCCCCACCACCACCCAGTGACCCGGCTCCACCCCACCCCCTGAACCACCCCCGGCCCGCCTCCACGTTCGGCCGGGGCCCCCCCCCGGCCGAACGCCCCGCACGAGCGCACCCCGGGGGTCCCGCAGCCAAAGTCCGTGGCGGCGCGGCAGGGGGTCCGGCATGATCACCGTGTGCTGCTGATGCCGTCCGCCCGCAAGACGTTCGCCTCCGACGACCTCGCCCGCCGCCCGAACGGCGGCGGCGAGGCGTGCCGATTCCTCGTGCTGAACGGGGAGTTGACGTGGGACGGGGTCGGCACGGCGTTGCCGGCTGGGCTGCCGCAGGCCGGCGTGGGCGTGGGGCGTGCCGGGTGACCAGTTTCCTGACCCACCGGGCGCGCGTGCACGACGCCGGGCTCCCGGTGCACCGGCGGCACAGCGCGCTGCGCACCTGCCTCACCGAGTTCGCGCCCTACGGCCTGCGCGCGACGTACCACCACCTCACGCTGAGCGCCCGGATCCCCCGGCGGCTGGAGGCGGACCCGGACGCGCTGGTGCGGGCGGTGGAGGAGTTGCACGAGGCGCGGGTGCTCTGGCTCGCGCGGGAGCGGGAGTACGCGGCGCAGCGGCGGGCGGAGAAGCGGGCCGGGCGGCGGGCGGTGCCGGTGCCTCGGCCGTGGTGGCTGTGCAGGTGGTGGGACGGCTCGGACCGCGCCTGGTACTACGACCCGTTCCGCCACCCGTCGCTGCCCCTGCCCGCGTACGTCCGACGCCGGAACGCGCTCCTCGACGGCGCCGTGCTGCCGGGCTGCCCGGCCTGCGGTGACGAGGGGCCACCGGTGTCGCACGCGACCGGCCACGGCTGGGTCGACCTGTGCGGTCGGTGCGCCTGGGTGCTGGCACCGTGTCCGTGCGGTCAGGTGCACACCCTCCACGACTACCCGAAGGCGTGGCCCGGGATCTGGCGGCGGGCTCACATGACCAACGAGGGCACCCGCAACCCGCACTGGCCTGCGGGCTGACGCCTGCCGAACCGGCCACCGCCACCGCCGTCCCGGCACCCCGAGCCCCCGTCAAGCCCGCCACCAGCCAGGACACTTCCCCCCGCGGCCAATGCCGTTGAGGCCCTTGCCACGGTCATGACAGTCGGTCATCCTGTACTGCCACAGCCCCCGGCCGCCCCATCGGCTCGGGCAGGCGTGCGAAGACGTGCTCACCCCCCACGAAGGAGCCAGCATGCGCCGTTTCCTGATACGCGTCGCCACTCTCGCGGCCGCGGCCACCACGCTCGCGGTGCCGGCCGTACCGACCACTGCGGCGGCCGCGCAGGAACTGTCGTTCCGTCCCCTGCAGTACAACACCAACGGCTACAACTGGGGTGGCTACGCCGCCACGGGCAGCGGGTTCACCTCTGTCTCGGCGACCTGGACCGAGCCGCGGGCGACCTGCAACTCGACCAACGACCTGTACGCCCCCTGGGTCGGCATCGACGGGTACGGCTCCTCCACCGTCGAGCAGACCGGCGTCGCGACCGACTGCTCCAGCGGCAGCCCGGTCGACCAGGCCTGGTACGAGATGTACCCGGCGAACCCGGTCTACCTGAGCCTCAGCTCGTACCCGGTGTCGGCCGGCGACGTCATCTCCGCCTCGGTGACCTACGCCGGGAGCAACAAGTACACCTTGAAGCTGACCGACTCCACCCGGGGCTGGACCTACACCACCAGCAAGTCCCTCACCGCGAAGCGGACCAGCGCCGAGGTCATCATCGAGTCGCCGACCGGGGCGTACCCCAACTTCGGCACGCTGAGCTTCTCCTCGGCCACCGTGAACGGCAAGTCGCTCGGGTCGTTCGCCCCGACCGCGCTCGACCCCAGCTCGGGCGGCACCTACGAGGCCCGGACCAGCGGGCTGGGCTCCAGCGGCACCAGCTTCACCGACACGTTCCTGCACGAGTAGCCGCACCCGCGCCGGGGCGCTCCGGCGCCCCGGCGCACGCGCGCCCGCACCGTGCTGCGGGCGGTCACCCGCGCACGTGCAGCCCGAAGCCCCGCCGTCCGGCGGGCTCGAGTCCCTCCCGCAGGTGCAGCGAGGGGATCTCGTAGTCGCCGAAGTTCTGCCGCCGGAACGGGATCGGTTCGGTCGACTCCAGGGTGAGCAGCCGCTGCTCCCACGCCTTGGCGATCTCCGGGAAGTCGGCGTCGGTCATCCGGTCGGCGCCGTACAGCACGAACGGCGGCAGCACCTCGATCCCCGGGTAGTAGAGGATGCCGTGCTGGATCGGGAAGAGCAGGTCGTCGATCGGGCCGTTGATCCCGCGGGCGGCGTAGTGCGGCTCCGGTCCGCCGGCGGTCACCGACAGCAGGGCCCGACGGCCCGCCAGGGTGCCCTCCCCGAACCGCTCGCCGTACTTGGTGGCGCTGTGCTCGCCGACGCCGTAGGCGAAGTGGTAGGTGAACACCCGGTCCACCCAGCCCTTGAGGATCGCCGGCATCGTGTACCACCACAGCGGGAACTGGAAGACGATCGTGTCGGCCCAGAGCAGCTTCTCCTGCTCGGCGCGCACGTCCGGGGTGAGCGTCCCGGCGTCGAAGGCCCGCCCGGAGTCCAGGGCCACCTGCAGCGGGGTCGAGGCGTCGGGGCCGTAGTCCGCGGCGTCCACCACCGCCTTCCAGTTCATCGCGTACAGGTCGCTCACCCGCACCTCGTGGCCGGCGCCCTCCAGGGTGGACACCGCGAGGTCCTTCAGCGACCCGTTGAGCGACTTCGGCTCGGGGTGGGCGTAGACGATCAGGGTCTTCACGGGAACTCCTCGGGATCAGGATCGGATGCGGTCTCGGACAGCTCCGATTCTGCGAGCCGGGGCGCCCGGTGTTCAGGGGCTGCGCTTCCGTAGGACAGCACTTCCTGGTACTCGCAGGGCCACCCTCACCGGGCCCCGCCGCGCCCATACTTGGGGCATGGACGATCTTGCGGGCTTCCTCCGGACCAGGCGGTCGCGGGTCGACCCGACCGCCGCAGGCATCCCGACCGACAGTCGCCGCCGGGTCGCGGGGCTGCGCCGGGAGGAGGTCGCGCACCTGTCGGGCGTCAGCGTCGACTACTACGTGCGCCTGGAGCAGGGCCGCGCGACCCAGCCCTCCGAGCAGGTCCTCGACGCGCTGGCCCGGGTGCTCGGCCTCGACGAGACCGAACGCGGCCACCTCCACCGGCTGGCCCGGCAACCCCGGCAGCGCGCCAAGGCACCCGGCGGGCGGGTCCGGCCCGAACTGCTGCGCGTCCTCGGCCTGGTCACCGGGGCCCCCGCGCTGATCATGGACCACCGGATGGACGTGCTGGCCGGCAACCGCCTCGCCGGGCTCCTCTACGGCCGGCCGATGCCTGGGCTGAACACGGCCCGGCACATCTTCCTCGACGAGGCCGAGCGCGGCCTCTACGCGGACTGGGAGCACTGCACCCTCGATGTGGTCGGCCACCTGCGGCTGGCTGCCGGCAAGTACCCCGACGACCCCCGCCTGGCCTCGCTGATCGGTGAGTTGGCCATGGGCAGCGAGCGGTTCCGCCGCCTCTGGGCCCGGGCGGACGTGCGCGCCCGCACCCACGGCCGCAAGGTGTACCGGCACCCGCTGATCGGTCTGCTGGAGCTGCACCACGAGAACTTCGCACTGCCGGACGAGTCGGGCATGGAGCTCCTGGTGCTCTCCGCGACCCCCGGCAGCCCCGCCGAGGACGGGCTGCGCCTGCTCGCGGGCCTGGGCGCGGCGGACGGGGGTGCGGCGGGCCCGGGCGCGGCGGACCCGGGCACGGGCACGGGCACGGGCACGGCGGACGGCGGACGGCGACGCGCGGTCCGCGGCGAACGTGCCGGTCCGCGAGTGACGCCGCGTCGCGGTTCGCCCTGACGGGGCCTCGGCCGGTCGGGACCCCAGCCGGTCGGGTCGTCGGGCGCGGGCGGCGGCGAGCACCGCGCCTCAGTGCCGGACCGGGCCCCCGATCGGGACCGCCGCGAGGTGACCGGTCGCCGGGCGGTCCCGGGCGAGCGCGAGGCCGACGTCGACCAGCGAGGACCGGTGCCGGGCGGCGACGTCCGGGATCGCCGTCCACACGGATTCGGCGGTCTCGCCGCCGGGTTCGGGCCGCAGCCGGCCGCCGGTGATGCGGACCAGGTAGAACACACCGACGTTCTGGTGCGGAACCTCCCCGGGCGTGCGGCGCTCGGCGACCGGGATGACCCGCGAATCGACGCCGAGCAGCCGCTCGACCGTCCCGGTGCAGCCGGTCTCCTCGGCCAACTCCCGGATCACCGCGTCGAACGGGTCCTCCGCGTGCTCGACCCTCCCGCCCGGCAGGGTCCAGGTGCTCTCGCCCTCCGCGGAGACGTGGCGGGCGAGCAGCACCCGGTCGCCCTCGATGCACACGGCGTACGCCGCCAGCCGGAGACTCATCCCCGCACCGTACACCGGCGACCGCGGCCGCCCGCCCGCCCGCGTGTCCCCACCGCCGCGGCCCGCGCCGGCCCGACGATGCCTCAGGCGCCGGGTCAGGCGACGCGTCAGGCGACGCGTCAGACCTGCAGCGTGGCCTCGATCTGCTTGAGCCGGTGGCGAGCCATCGCGAGGTTCGCCCGGGAGCGGTCCAGCACCACGTAGAGGAACAGGCCCTGCCCGGTCCGCGAGGTCAGCGGGCGGATCACGTGGTACTGCCCGGTCAGCGTCACCAGCACGTCCTCGATGCCCTCGTCGAGCCCGAGCATCTCCATGGTGCGCATCTTCGCCCGCACCAGGTCCGTGTTCCCCGCCGCGGCGACCGCGAGGTCCAGGTCGCGCCCGCCGCCCATCACCCCCAGCGCCATCCCACTGCCGTAGTCGACCAACGCCACTCCCAGGGCGCCCTCGATCGTCATCGCTTCCTTCAATGCCACGTCTGTCTCAGCCATGTCGGAGACGCTAGAACCTTCAGCGGCTCAAAAACTGTGAATTGAAGAATTTTGCAACTGGGCCGGGCGGGCCCCGTAGGATGTGCCCGCGCCCGAGTCGCGTCGGCAGCAACGAGGGCTCGTGGCAGCTGCGCTGACTGGACGTCAGGCCGGAGCTGCCCGCGCTGCCGTCTTCGCCGACTTCCGGGGTTCGGGTACCGCCGTTGGAGCGCGTGGCGATTGGCGGCCGGCGGTTCTGGGGACGGTGCGGGGTGACGTGACTCATCCATGGGCCGGCAACGGCGCGGGACGGGGGTCGGTGTGGGCAGTCGCAGGCGGGCGCGCGTGGGTTCCCTCGTCAGCGGGTCGGGGGCGGCGGCGACGTGCGCGCTCGGCGTGGTGACCAACTACGTGGCCAGCGGCGTGCCCGGCTGGGCGTCGAACCGCTGGGTGGTGTGGTCGGTCTTCGGTGCGCTCGCGGCGGCCTCGCTGACGCTGGGACTGATCGGCCGTCGGCTCGATGTGGCCGAGCCGACCGGCACCGGCGGGCCGGTGGGACTCGTCCCGCTGGCGCGGGTGCTGGGCGGTGGCATGTCGTCGTCGCTCCGGGCACCGCACGCCGCAGTCCCGGTCCGCGGCCGGGACGGCGAACTCGAGGCGCTGCGGCGGCTGCTGGCCCGCCCGCAGGGCCGGTACGCGGTGCTGTGCGGCGTGGGCGGCATCGGCAAGACCACCCTGGCCGCCGCACTGGCCGGTGTCGCCCGCGCCGAGGGCCGCGCGGTGTTCTGGATCCGCTGGCGCACTCCCGAGGAGCTGGCCGAGCAGCTGATCCGCACCGCCCTGGCCTGCGGCCTGCCCGAAGCCCGGCTGGAGGAGGCCCGGGCCGGCCGGGCGGGGCTGCCGGACGTGGTCTGGGAGCAGCTGGAACGGTCCGGGCGCTGGCTGCTGGTCCTGGACAACGTCGACGCTCCGCGGGAGGTCGGCCCCGACGGTGAGGACGTGGCGTCCTACCGGGGGTGGATCCGACCGAGCCGGCGGGGGCTGCTGCTGGTCACCAGCCGCAACACCGACCCCGCCGTGTGGGGACCGCAGGCCGTCGTCCGCCGGATCGCGCCGTTGGCGGCCGCGGCCGGCGGCCAGGTCCTCAGCGACCTGGCGGCCGACGCGGGGACCACCGACGAGGCACGGGCACTCGCCGACCGGCTCGGCGGCCTGCCGCTCGCGCTGCACGCCGTCGGCCGCTATCTGGCCGCACCCGGCAGCCGCCACCGTGCCTTCTCCGCCTACGCCGACGCCCTCGACACGCAGTTGGGCACCTTGCTCGCCGCTGCCCCGGCCACGTCCGGCGACGCGGCCGCCGGCCGGAGCCTGGTCCGCCGGACCTGGGAGCTCTCGCTGGACCAACTCGCCGCCGACGGCGTCCCGCTGGCCCGGCCGGTGCTCCGGCTGCTCTCCCTGCTGGCGCTGTCCCCCGTCCCCGTCTCCCTCCTCACCCCCGACCTGGTCGCCGAGGCGGTCGGGGAACCGGCCGGCGAGGTCGAGCTGGAGGCCGCGCTCAACGGCCTGCACACCTACGGACTCGTCGACACACCCACGCGCCAGGACGGGCAGCGGGTCCTCGGCCAGGTGACCCTGCACCCCCTGGTGCGCGAGATCACCGCCCATGCCCACACCGTCGAGGCCGTCGACCCCGACCGCTACCGCCGGGCCCTCGGCACCCGGCTGACCCGCGCGGCCCGGGAGGTGACCGGTGCCGGCACGGCCGGCTGGGACGGCGCCCGGCTGCTCGCCCCGCACCTGCTCGGCGCCGCGGAACTCGCCGTCAACGAGCGCAACGCGGAGCTGGCCGACGCCGTCGACCGCCTGAGCCGGTTCCTCGACGAGGCGGGCGACTACAGCAGCGCGCTGCAGCTCAGTCAGGCGGCCGCCCCGATCAACGACCGCGCGCTCGGCCCCCACCACCCCGCGACGCTGCGCGGCCGCAGCACCCTCGCCGACGTGCTCGACCGCCTCGGCCGGTACCGCGAGGCGGCCGACCTGCACCGGCAGGTGCTCGCCGCCCGGGAGCAGGTGCTCGGCGCCGACGACCCCGCCACCGTGCGCAGCCGCAACGACCTGGCCAACGCCCTCGACCACCTCGGGCACCACCAGGAGGCCGCCGACCTCCACCAGGCCGTCCTCACCGTCCGGGAGCGGGCCCTCGGACCCGAGCACTGCGACACCGTGCGCAGCCGCAGCGACCTCGCCAACGCCCTCGACCACCTGCGGCGCCACCAGGAGGCGGCCGACCTGCACCGGGAGGTGCTCGCCGTCCGGGAACGCGTCCTCGGCCCGGACCACCCCGACACCCTGCACAGCCGCAACAATCTCGGCCTGGCCCTCGGCTACCTCGGCCGCCACCAGGAGGCCGCCGACCTGCACCGGCAGGCGCTCACCGACTACGAACGGGTGCTCGGCGCCGAGCACCCGGACACCATGAACAGCCGCAACAACCTCGGCCTCGCCCTCGACGACCTGGGCCACCACCAGGATGCCGCCGACCTTCACGGCGAGGTGCTCGCCGCCTACGAGCGCGTCCTCGGCCCCGACCACCCCGACACCCTGCACAGCCGCAACAACCTCGGCCTCGCCCTGCACCACCTCGGCCGCCACCGGGAGGCCGCCGAGCTCCACCGCCGGACCCTCGCGTCCTACGAACACCTCCTCGGCCCCGACCACCCCACCACCGTGCACAGCCGCACCAACCTCGCAGCCGCCTCGGAGGCGGCAGAGCATGCGGCGCGGGGTGCGGGGCTGGCGCGGGGTACGAGGGCGAGGGTGGGGGCGGGCCGGTGGGTTCTGTGGCCCAGGCGCAGTTGAGTCTGCTCAGCGCACGAACTGCGCCACGCACCCCGCGACCGCACTCACCGCACCCAGCACAGCGATCACCACCTGCGCCCGCGTGTTCGGATCCAGCCGCCTGCGGCCACGGCCCGGATCCTTCGCCCGCTTCCGCATGTCCACCTCCTCCCGGGAACCACCTGCGGGAGGCCGGCCTGTCCGACCACGCCCCGCAGCGCGTCACTCGTAGGACACACGCTGCGCTCCGCAGCAGGCCAGTCGGCGAGCCCTGGCGAACCCTGGCGAAGGGTCGCGTGGCAGATGACAGCCCGTTGGCCTGCCGCAGTCCCTCCGCGCGTCACGCTCCGGGTGGTGCAGCGGCACCGCGCACGCCGCTGACGATGCCTCGGCCGTCCGACCGCTGCCCCTGGCGCAGGTGGACCGCCACCGGGCCCACAGCTCACGATTCGCCGGCCACGTCCATGGGCGAACGGCGCTACCGGCTGACCCGGGATGCACTCGCGCGCCCGGAGGAGGTCCAGCTGGTGGCGCAGCCGTACTCGGGGTCCTTGTGTGTCGTCCTCCTGGACTTCGTAGTAGCCGTGCTCCAGCAGGCGGGTGCCGTCGTCGGCCGCGACGGAACGAAGCCAGGGCCCGGGCCGATGGCGGCGCCGGACCGCGTCGAAGAACCTCCGGTCCCCGCCACGCCCGCGCCCGCAACCAAGATCCTTGCCCGCTCGTCCTCCTGATCGATCGGCGACGGACGGACACCTGGAGGACACCGATGGCCGCGGTCGAACCGCATGTTCAGCAGGCGGTCCCGGCGCTGCAGGACCCGCTGACGGTCCGTCCGGAGCCGGGCCGGCACCTACAAACCCGGCCGCGCCGACAGGTCGTCACGCTCGGCGTCGCGTGCGCCGTGCCGTCGCTGGTTGCGGTGGCCGTCGGCAGCGCGGCGCCGTTCGTCGGTCGTCCGGACGGTGCGCGGGCGTTGGCGGTCCTGCAGCTCGTGCTGACCCTCGCGGCCGCCGTGCCCGCGCTCTGGCTCGGCGCCCGCGCGCTGCGGGCGGGCGGGATGCAGCGGCGCGGGCCGGCGGTCCTCGCAGCGGCCGCGCTGGTCGCGCTCGGTCTGGCCGCCACGCACGGGCTGGCCCTGGTGCTGCCGTTCCGCCCCGGTCTGCTGAGCGTGTTGGTCTTCGCCGTGCCGCCGTTCGCCCTGGCCGCCGGCGCGGCGCTGCGCTCGCGCACCGCGCTGCTCGCGGCCGGGGGCACGGTGCTGGCCCTGTTCGCCCTCGCGGTGCCGTTGCGCGGACTGCAGCAGCAGGTGGGACTCCAGGACCTGCTGCTCGGCACCGGCGTCCCGTCCCGGTCGCTGCTGCAGCCGGTGCTGTCCGCGGACGTCGAGCGCACCGGGGTCGGCAGCGACGGGCACCGGGCGGTGTTCACGTTCACCGACCCTCAGGACCGGGACACCGGCGGGCTCAGCGACGGCTTCGACAAGGCCGCGGTCGAGACGGTCAGGCCGGGCTACGGCGACCCGTGTGCCACTCCCGTCGCGCGCTCGGACGGCGAGCGCCTCACCGCGGCCGCGCCGCTCGCCCCCTGTGTGCCGCAACCGGGCGGTCTGTGGTGCGACGCGGCGAACCGGTGCGTCCTGCAGCGCGACGGCCTCACCCTCACGCTCGCCGTGGCACCGGAACTGAGCACCCTCGACGGGGGTCGGCAGGTGCCCGCGGCGCTCCGCGCGACCCACCCGGCGAGCGACGCCGAACTACGTTCCCTGGAGGGCTGGTTGCCGTCCAGTTGGCTGGGCCGGCTGCTGCTCTGACAGGGCGGGAGGAGTCGGGTGCCGTCGCTCGCGCGGCGGCGCCGGTGCACTGTCCGGCCCGCGTCAGGCGCGGCTGCCGGACAGCTCCGGCTCGCGCGGCGGCGTCCGGTCGCGGCGGGGCAGCAGCAGCGGGGTACCCAGGATGAGCAGTCCCGCGACGGCGAGCGTGGTGCGCGGGCCGGTGGCGTCGGCGAGCAGCCCGCCGAGCGCGGTGCAGAGGGCGATGGCCGCCTGCTGGCCGATCGACCAGGCCGACAGGGTGCGCGCGACGAGGTGCTGGGGCGTGCGTTCGAGCCGGTAGGTCGCGAGCACCGGGGTGTACAGACTCATGTGGACGATGATCGCCAGCTCGACGGCCATCACGGTGACCAGGCCGACGACGCCGGGACGGACGAAGGCGAGGCCGATCAGCCAGACGGCCCGCAGGGTGCCGACGGTCCGGAAGACCCGCTCCCGGCCGTACCGCGCCACCACCCGGGAGGCCAGGCGGGAGCCGATCAGCCCGCCCAGGCAGGGAGCGGCGAAGGCCAGTCCGTACTGCCAGGGCGGGAAGCCGAGTTGGCGCAGCAGCAGGACGGCCAGCACCGGCTCGGTGGCCATGATCAGGCCGCCGACGAGCAGGTTGTTGAGGTAGAGCGCCCGCAGCGCGGGGTCGCCCAGGAGGTGCCGCCAGCCGTCGAGCACCGCGCCGGCCCGCCGGGGGCCGGCGCCGTTCGGTCGCGGCGCCTCCTCGTGGTGGCCGCGGATCGCGGCGATGCCGAGCGCGGAGAGCAGGTAGCTGGCGGCGTCGGCCAGCACGGTGACCACCGGCCCGAGCAGGC
>NZ_JBHYKG010000165.1:0-18754 GCF_042741245.1 Kitasatospora sp. NPDC058965 | reverse complement strand
CCACCCCCCCGCGGGGGGGGGCCCCCCCCACCCCGCCGGGCGGCCCCCACCGGCGTGCCCCCGCCTCCGCGCACCGGCGACACCCGCTACGGCAGCGCCGTCCGCCCCCGCGCGAAGATCCGCCGGCGGGTCTCGCGAGACCACACGAAGCGTCGGCGGGCCCGGGGGAACGTGCGCGGCGCGCTGGCCGAACTGGCCGGGCTCGGCGCCGGCGTGGCAACCGACGGAGCGTCAGTTCCGGCACCCGGTGCGCGGACTCCGCATGACGCCCCGACAGCTCGCGGACGAATTCTTGCCCGGACGGATTGTTGTCGCCCCGGAACACCTGGCGGGCCGAACCGGAGCATGGGCATGATCGCGTCGTCCGGGCCCAGCAGGCCGGGACGTCCAACGAGAGCGGACCGGGACTCGCCGCCATGAGCGGAGAGCGAGGGCGATCCCGTGTTCCGCCCGGACCGAGGGGGAATCGGTGATCAGATCATCAGGGCGTTTCGCCCGCCGAGTACGGCGTCGACTGGCCGCCACGGCCGCACTGGGCGTGGCTGCATCGGTCCTCACCGTGGGGCTGCCCGACGCGGTGACGCCGCACGCCTTTGCCGCGGCCTCGACACCGGTGGTCACCGCCGCGGTGGGTGTCGGCTCGCAGACGACCGAAGCGGTGACCACGGCCTTCGCCAACTCGCTCAGGATCCGCTCGTTGCCGACGGTCAACTCGATCGGCACCAGCGGCTCGGCCACCGTGACCACGAAGTCCGCCTCGTGCGTCATCAACCGCCCGGCCACCGACGACGACGGGTACCGGGCGCTGATGGCCTCGGCGAACGCCGGCGACGGGTGCGTGGACTTCGCGCGGATGTCGCAGCCCTACAGCGGTGCGCCGGTCCCGGGGACGGCGGTCGACAACGTCCCGTTCGCCCTGGACGGCCTGTCGTTCGCGGTCACGGACACCTCGCTGCTGCCGGCCTCCCTCACCAAGGCGCAGTTGCGCCAGGTGTACACCTGCGACCCGGCGACGGCCGGCCTCAAAGGCCTGCTGCCCGCCGAGGGCTCCGAGCAGCGCCGGCTGTGGCTGTCCGCGCTGGGCATCTCGGACGCCGACGTGCTGCGCGGCGCCTATCCCTGCGTGTCGGACCACAACAGCAGCGGGCAGGCCTACGGCGACAACAACGGCGTGATCCTGGACAACTCGTCGGTCATGCCGTTCTCGATCGGCAGCTACCTCAGCCAGTCCGGCGGGTCCCAGACCGTGCAGTTGGGCAACGCCCGGCTCGGGACGATCAGCGACCAGGGGCAGCCGCCGGTGCAGCCGAACGCGGACGCGTACCCGGGCGACGTCACCTTCGCGGTGACCGGGACCAGCAACATCCCCAGCCACCTCGCCGTGGGTGACCTGCTGTCGATCTACACCTGCGGCCAGCCGGGGCTGACCCCGCTGCTGCCGCCCCCCGGTCCGGTGCGGACCGCGTTCGAGAACCTGATCCAGCTCCAGGACCCGGACGTGGTGGCCGGGAAGTACCCGTGCATCGCCACCACCAGCAACGGCAATGCGGTTCAGCAGAACGACGGCAGGGTGCTCGGCGCGTCCTCCATCGTCCCGTTCGCGATCTCCTCCTACGTCGGCCAGTTGCTGAACACCCAGAGCGACCAGCGCGGGTTCGCCCGGCTCGGTGTGGTCGACAACACCGGCACCCCGGCCCAGGCCCCGCTGCCGATGCGGCTGAACACCTCCTACGGGAGCCCCTTCGTCTACCACCTGTACAACGCGATGGCGCACTCGGCGGTCAACACCAGCCCGCTGAACGAGACCTTCATCGGTTCGAACTCGCTCGTGTGCCAGGACCCGCTGGCCATCGCGTCCCGGGGCTTCGCCCCGATCCCGAGCACGGACGCCGAACCGTGCGGCACCCTCCGACACAGCGTCGGCACCAACGGGCTTGCGGCTGCCACCACTTCGGCGGCGATGACGAAGGCTGCCGGGGTCTCCGGGAGCGGTACCGCCGGGACGACGAGCGCCGCCGGGACGACGAGCGCCGTCGGGACGCGGAGCGCCGCCGGAACGCAGAGCGCTGCCGGGACGGCGGCGGCCCCCTCCGGCGAGTCGGACGACTACCCGCTCGGTCCGCTCGACAGCGGTCTGCTGCCCGGGAGCGGCGGCTGGTGGTACGCGCAGAACGGGGGCTGCTTCATCTCCGGCGGGTTCAGCAACGACCCCGGTAACCGCCAGCACGGGTACACGGGCACCTTCTCGGTCACCGGGCCGCACTGCCACGGGCTGGTGACGGCCAGGTACTTCAACTCCTACGGGGACCCGGTCGCCGGGGAGACCCTGGACCAGGACTGCTCGGGCCCCTGCCAGTTGAACCTGCTGCACAACGGCCCGGGCTACTCCCGACTGCGGTACTCCAGCCCGTGGGAGGTCGCGACGTACGGCGACGTGCTGACCTCGTTGTCGATCAACGTGGTGGACGACTCGCTGGGCGGCGTCGGATACACCACCGCGGTCTATCCGATGAACCAGCCGGGCGTCACCGGTCTGGTGGTGGGCAACCCGAACCAGGACACGGTCACCCTGTCCTGGAGCAACGTCCCGAGCGCCACGCAGTACCTCGTCGAGCGGATCGCGGACGGCGACAACGCCTGGTCCCAGGTGGCCTGGGTCGACCAGGTCTACAACTCGCAGATGGGCTGGACCGACAGCAGCGTCGTCCCCGACCACGGGTACACCTACCGGGTGCGCGCCTACAACGGCGCGACCGCGCTGGGCACGGGACCGTCGTACCCCGTCCCCGTGACGCCCGGAGCGCCGGGGCGGCTCAAGCACTACGTGGCGCTCGGCGACTCCTTCTCGTCCGGCATGGGCGCCAACGGCCAGTTCATCGACAGCCCCACCTGCCGCCGGGCGCTGAACGCCTACCCCGGCGTGCTGCAGGACGCGATGGACTCCCAGGCGGTGGCACAGTACGCACTGACCGCGGACACCCGCTGGGACATGTTCGCCTGTTCCGGCGCGCGCACCTCCAACATGTCCTCCTACCTGCCCAACAACGGCCACCCGATCGTGGGCCAGGTCCAGAACGGCATGGAGCCGTGGCGCCAGCACTTCGCCGGCGGCTACTCCCTGAACCGGGACTACAACGCCCCGGGCTTCCAGGTCGACATGCTGGCCGAGGCGGCCCGCCGTGACGTGGTCGACTACGTCACGCTCACCGCCGGGGGCGACGACGTGAACTTCGCCGGGATCCTGTCGGACTGCGTCCAGCAGAAGAACGGGTGTGTCGACAGCAGCCTGTCGGCCTACGAGGCCAACCTCAAGGCACAGATCGATGCGCTGAGTCCCCGGCTGAGCGACCTGTACCAGCAGGTCGTCCGGGCCTCCGGGTACGCCGACGTCGATGTGCTCGGGTACCCGCTGCTGTTCCCCAACGGCGGGCCCGACGACTGCGCCATCTCGACCTCGGCGTGGCTGGCGGGGAACATCTTCACCACCGCCCACCTGGACACCGCCCAGATGGACATGCTCAACCGGATGGGCAACGAGCTCGACACCGTGATCAGCAACGCGGTCACCAGCGCGAACGCGGCCGTCGGGTACGTCCGGTTCATCGATGTCCGCAGCACCTTCCAGGGGCACGACATCTGCGCGGGCGGCAATGCGTACCTGCACCAGATCCTGCCGCAGTGGAACCCGATCGGGGCCGACCCGCAGAGCGGCCACCCCAACGACGCCGGCTACGCGGCTGAGGCCGCGCTGATCCGGCAACTGCGGTACAGCAACGTTCCCTGACCCTGACGCTCGGACACACACCTGACTGTGACGCCGGCCGGGGCCCTGGGAACGGGGTCCCGGCCGGCGTCGCGCCCAGGTCGAGCCGGACTCGGTGCCGTTCGGGGTCGAGCTGCCCCTCGAAGGTCTCGTCGATCGATTCGACGACCTGTCGCAGCGCCCGGAACAGGGCTCAAGTGCGCAGCCGGCCCTCGGAATCGAGGATGCGTTCCGGCGCGAGTCCGTTCGCGGTTCAGCGAGAGGTGTGTCCGCGGTGGCCCGTCGTCACGCCCAGTCCTCCGGTTCCCAGGCGTAGAGCTGGTCGAGCAACTCCCGGTCCCCGTCGAGGTGCAGGGAGTCCACCGGAATGCGGTCGTACCGCCAGAGGACCAGATCACTGGCCGTGCCGTGAATGGAGAGGCCAGCCGCTTCCGGGGCCTCGCCGACGGCGGGCAGCCGGGTGGTCCGTGCACCGTCGCCGTCGACCGTGAGGCGCCAGGAGCGGCCCTCGGTGGCGTGAAGGTCGAAGGCGGTGGGCTTGTGGGGCCAGGCACTCCTCGTGAAGCTGGCGATGAACAGGCTCTCCTCGACACCGTCGAGCGCCACCTCGACAGGCAGGGGGGCCGCCTCGCCCACGGTGAGCTGGGCGTCGTAGGTGTGCACCGCGAGCTCCTGGACCTGGTGCCGGGCGACGCCACCGGCCGTGTGCGGCGTCTGCGTGACGCCCCAGCCGGTGAAGCAGCCCTGGTCCGGACCGGCCTCCCGCAGGGCCGCCAGCATCAGCTCGGTCGAGGCGGCCAGCCAGGCCAGCACGGCCTCGCGCTCGCGCGGCGCGACCGCGTCACCCTGGGCCGGGGTCCTGGACGTGGCGTCCGGCCCGGCAGCGACGGTGGCGGCCCAGCGACGGCGGCCCTCGCCGATGTGCTGCACCAGGTCGAACAGCGTCCACTCGGGGCAGGTCGGCACGGGCAGGTCGAGGCTGGGCGCGACGGCGACCGCGGCGCGGAAGGCAGTTGAACGTTCGTCGATCAGGCGCAGCAGTTCGGGAAACTCCGGAGTCTTGTGCACGGCGGTACTTCTACCACCTTGATCCATTCGGCCGACAGCGGTTTTCCCACCGGCTACGGCGGGGAGCCGCGGCCTCGGCCGAGACAGCGGTGGGCAGCCACTCGGCCTGGCGGGAGTCCGAGGATCTTGTGCTCGACGACCTCCGGGAGCGCACGGCTCCGCTGACCCGGCTGCCAGCATCCAGCCGCCCCGGGCGCCCCCGAGCTGCAGCTGGACGAGCTTCGTGACCGTCGTCGGTCGTCGGGGCTCGTCGACGCTGGCGAGGAGCCCGGAATGTGGGGGTTCGTCAACTGAAGATGCGTATCTCTCCCCCATGGTCCGGTGGATCTCCTGACGCCAGGATGACGGTGCCGCCGGGCGCCGACCAGCTCCGGCAGTTTCCAGGGAACGAAGGACGGACGATGGCACAGGGGTTCACGACGGATCAGCTCGCGGCAGATCCGTACGCCACGTTCTTCCCCGACCTGATCGAGGCCGTGCTCCGCCGACGGGGCGCGCAGGACTGGTCCGTCACCCCGGAGGACTTCTGGTGCCGGGTGTCCCCGGGCGGAGTCGGCGCGGGCCGGCGGCAGGGGTGGAAGCTCCACCTGTCGGCCACCCCGCTCTCCGCCCCACTGGTGCTCGCCCGCGCCGCCGAGGTGCTCGTCGCCGCCCGGGCCCCGTTCAAGTGCGCTGCCACCCCCGCCCGCGTGACGGAACTCGTCTCGGCGCACCACGAGCGCGCGGGCGGCGGGAAGTTCCTCACCGTCTACCCGTGCGACGACGACCAGTTCCGCCTGCTGGCCGAGGAGTTGCACCGGGCGACCGCGGGCCTGCCGGGGCCGGGCATCCTCTCCGACCGTCCGTACCGGCCGGGCAGCCTGGTGCACTACCGCTACGGCGCCTTCCGGGGTTTCCCCCGGCTCACCAACGACGGCTCGCCCGAGCCGACCCTGCAGACACCCGACGGGACCTTCGTCCGGGACCGGCGCCAGGCCGCTTTCACCCCGCCCGCCTGGGCACTCTCCCCGCTGCCGCCGCCCGACGGGCCGGCGTCCGCCCCCGGGACGAGCGTCCTGCTGAACGACCGCTACGTCGTGCACAAGGCGATCCGGCACGCGTACAAGGGCGGCGTCTTCCTCGGCACCGACCGGCTCACCGGACAGGAGGTCGTCATCAAGGAGGCCCGCCGGCACGTCGGGGCCGGCCTCGACGGCTCCGACGCCGCCGAGCGCCTCACCCACGAGGCGGAGATGCACACCCTGATCGCACCGCTCGGCCTCGGTCCGCTGCTCCTGGGCACCTTCGGCCAGGGCGGCAACCGGTACCTCGCCCAGGAGCGCGTCGCCGGGCGGACGCTGCGCACGTGGCGGGCCGAACGGCTCCGCCCCGAAGGGGCGTTGCTCCTGGACCTGGCCGAGCAGGTGGTGGGCGTCGTCATGGCGGTCCACGGACTCGGCCTGGTCCTGCGGGACCTCAATCCCGACAACCTGATGGTCACTCCGGACAGCGAACTGCGCCTCATCGATCTGGAGGCGCTCGCCCGCCCGGGAGACCGCGTCCGCGGCATCCACACACCGGGCTACGGCGCGCCCGAGGTCACCGACGGCGCCTCGGCCGGCCTGGCCCCCGCTCCGGCCGCCGACTGCTACAGCGCCGGCGCCGTGCTGTTCCACCTCCTGACCGGTACCGAGCCCGTCTTCGCCCCGGACCGCCCGGCGACGCGCAGCGAGCACGACCGGCTCGCCGCCCTGCTCGCCGCCGCCCTCGCCGACCGCCCGGAGCTCACCGCCGTCCAGCCGCTCGTCCTGGGACTCATGGCGCAGGACCCCGGGGACCGGTGGAGCCTGGACACGGCTCGCGAGGCGCTGACCCGGCTGCTCGCCGACGCGACCGCCGTGGTCGCACCCCGGAGCGCCGCAAGCACCACAAGCACCGCAAGCGCCGCAAGCGCCGCAAGCACCGCGAACGCCCCGGGCGGTGGGGCCGTACTGGACCGCCGGACCGCGGAGCGGCTGCTCTCCGACGGGCTCACCCACCTCATGGACACCATGACCCCGCAGGACCCGGTCCGGCTCTGGCCCGCCGATCCCGCCACCGGGCGGACCGATCCCCTCAACGTGCAGCACGGCGCGGCCGGCGTCCTGTCCGTCCTCACCGCGGCCGCGGCACACCGGACGGATCCACGGCTGCGCGCCACCGTCGCCGAGGCCGCGCACTGGATCGCCACCCGGGCGGACCCCGAGGGGCAGTGCCTGCCAGGGCTGCACCACGGGCGCTCCGGCACCGCCTGGGCACTGCTCGACGCCGCCCGGCTGCTCGGCGACGACGGCCTCGCCGGACACGCGGCCCGGCTCGCCCGTGCGGTGCCGGTGCGCTGGCCCAACCCCGACGTCTGCCACGGCGTGGCCGGCGCCGGTCTGACCCAGCTCCACTTCTGGCGAGCCACCGACGACAAGGAGTTCCGGGACCGCGCGGTGACCGCCGCCGAACACCTGCTGACCGCCGCCGCGCGCGGCCGGTCCGGCGTGGTCTGGCCGGTCCCGGCCGACTTCGACTCCGAGCTGGCCGGCATCGGCCACCTCGGCTTCGCCCACGGCGTCGCCGGCATCGGCACCTTCCTGCTGCTCGCCGGTCTCGCCACGGAGCGGGACGACTTCGTCCGGGCGGCCCGGGCGGCCGCCGAGACCCTGCTCGCCACCGCACGCGTCCGCGACGACGGCGCGGGCTGGCCCGTCGAGGACCGCGACGCCGCTGCCCCCGTCCACGCGCCCCACTGGTGCAGCGGCGCCTCCGGCATCGGCACCTTCCTGATCCGCCTCTGGCAGGCCACCGGGGACCCCCGCTACCGCCGTGCCGCCGAACAGGCGGCCACCGAGGTGTACCGCTGGCGCTGGCGGAGCACCTCGTCCGCCTGCCACGGCCTCGCGGGGCACGCCGAGTACCTGCTCGACCTGGCCGACGCCCTGCACGACCCCGACCACCGGCGCCGCGCCGAGGAACTCCTCGCCTGCGCCCACGCACGTCACGTCCTGCACGACGGACTGCTCCTGATCCCCGACGACACCCTGACCAGGGTCGGCGTCGGCTACCACACCGGACTCGGCGGGCCGCTCGGCCTGCTGGTACGGCTCCACCACGGTGGGCCACGCCTGTGGCTGCCCGCCCTCGACCCGGCCGGAAGGAGGTGACCACCATGACCGAGGACGTCAGCGCCCTGCAGCTGCTCAGCAGCGAGCAGGAGACCACGACGGACTACATCTGCTTCCCGTTCAGCATCTTCACGTGCGGCAACTGGAGCGTCGACGACATGTAGGTCCGGCGGGGAACGCGCCACGCAGGCGCGGGTGTCCGAGCACCTCTCGGCCACCCGCGCCCGTCCCCGCGGTCATCAGGCCTGGCGCTTCGCCGCCCGGGCCGACGCCACGAAGGCGTGGATCAGGCGGTGGTCCTTGACGCCCCGCGACGACTCGACGCCACTGGAGACGTCCACGCCCCATGGGTCGGCGGCGGCGATCGCAGCAGCCACGTTGTCGGGGGTGAGGCCGCCGGCCAGCATCCAGGGGCCGGTGGGGCGGTTGCCGTCGAGCAGGGAGAGGTCCCACCGGGTGCCGGAGCCGGCCACCGGCGCGTCGAGCAGCAGGAACTCCTCGCCGTAGGCGCCGACGGCGAGGTCGGTGCCCGGGGTGAGAGCTGTGGCCCGGACCAGGCGCAGCGGGAGGTCGGCCAACTCGGCGAAGGCCTCGCGCGGATAGTCGCCGTGCAACTGCAGGGCGCGCACCCCGGCGGCCAGGGCCAGGCGTCCGGCCTCGGCGGCCGGAACGCCGGCGGTGACCGCGACGGTCAGGATCTCCGGCGGGACCGCGGCGGCCAACTCGCGCGCCTCGGCCGGGTCGAGCCGGCGGGCGCTCTCGGTCAGGACGAATCCGATCGCGTCCGCTCCCGCCTCGACGACGGCCGCCACATCCCCAGGGGTCCGGACCCCGCACACCTTGATGAACATGTGCCCAGCCTAGAGCTGCAACGGCGCTCACGTACCCAGCGCCCTGTCCGGCTCCCACCGGATGGTGGGGCGCCCGGCTTCGGCGGCCGACCCGCGCCGCCGAGTGACCGGGCCGGTGGCCGACTCATCGCGCTCGTCCTCAACAGGACTGGCTATAGTGTCGATGACGGTCGAGCGTGAGGGGGCACCGATGATCGAACTCGCCGAGGTCATAGCCCAGTTGCGCCGCCAGCTGGAGGCCGCCATGGCGCAGGCCGACGCCGCCGACTCCGAACTCCAGCTGGAGCTGGGCCCGGTGACCTTGGAGGCGGCGGTGGTCGTGGAGCGGTCCGGGTCTGCTGGGGGCAAGCTCAAGTTCTGGCTGGCCGAGCTGGGGATGGACGGCAAGATCGACCACTCCGCCACCCAGCGGATCACCCTCACCCTGCAGCCGAAGCTCAAGTCCGGTGGGTCGCCGTGGGTTTCCGGCGACGAGCACCAGAACGAGCGCTGACCGCTGCACAGCTCGCACGGTGGCCTCGATGTCGCCCGTGCCGGGGAGATCCTGGTCGGCCTGGGAGAGGGCCGAACCGGCCGGCGCGGGTCCGGCTACCGGGTCTCCGCCGCTCATGTGCTCACGGCCGCCCATGTGGTCCGCGACGCTGTGCTCCTCCGGGTTCGGCTGGATGCCGATCGGCCGTCCGAGTCGGTCGGGCGGGCGCGGACCGTCCTGGTGTCGGCCGCGGCCGACCTCGCCCTGCTGGAGCTGCTGAGTCCGCCCGGCGGTCCGTCACCGTCCCCGCCGCGCTACGGAGTGGTGCCGGAGCGGGACATCACGCTCGCCTGCAGCGCGCTGGGGTTCCCCCGGTTCAAGCTCCGCGAGGACCCCGTCCCGCAGCCGGGCGGGGCCCCACCCACCCAGTACCGGGACTCCTGCCATGCGGTGGGCACGCTGGCGGCGCTCTCCAACCGCCGGGCCGGAACCCTCGAACTGTCCGTGCCCGCGCCCCGCGAGGACCCGGACCCGCACCGGTCGCCCTGGGAGGGCATGTCCGGCGCCGCGGTCTGGAGCGAGGGCGTCGTGATCGGGCTGGTCAGCAAGCACCATCCGTCGGACGGCCCGGGCCGGCTGGCGGCCGTGCGAGTGGATCGCTGGTACCTCGAACTCGACCGGAACGACCTGGACCTGCTGCACCGGCACGCCGGACTGCCGGCCGATCCGGCCGAGTTGGTGCCGCTGCCGGCGTCGCCGACGCCGGGGCTGGCGACTGCACCGCCGACCGCACCTCCGCCACCCGCCGGGTTGCCCGAGAACCTCTCGTGGCGCTCGTTGGGCGGGCTGATCGAAGCCCTGATCGCCACCCCCGTGGTCCGCGACGCGCAAGGCCGCACCCTGCTGCTGGAGAGCATTCGCCCGGAGGTGGCCGCTGTGGCGCAGCGCAGCCCCGCCCTGAGGATCGACGTGATCAACATCGTTCGCAGTTGCCTGCACTACCCGGGGGCGCTGGACCAGTTGATCGACACGGTGAGGATGATGGAGGGCGACTCGACCGCGATGGCCCGGCTGGACGCGGCCGTTGCCGAGTTGACAGACAGTGATACCTGACTGACCGTCAATCACGAAGCAGGAGCCGGAGTTTCTGATGTTTGACGGGCGGACATCATAGGAAAGGTAAGGATCGGCTGCGATCCGAGCTTGGGGGAAGGGGGCTCGCTGCCGTGGAGAAGGCTGTGGCCGCTGTCGAGTCCGACCTGATCGACCTTTCAGGGACCACCATCGACTCACTGCGCCGCTACGAGAGTGCAGCCCTGGCGACAGTGATCGACGGACTGCTCCGCCAGCTCTACGCGCCGGGCTACAACATCGGCGGCTTCAACACCAGCGATTCGCCCGACCCCGACCCCACAGGCACGGGCACAGGCACAGGCACCGACACCACGGGCGCCGACCACTCCGACGCCGGGCCCTGGCGCGCCGGCCCGCCGGCGCCGCCGTGACCACGGTGGTGCCCGGCCCGCACCGCCTGCCGATGCGCGACTTCGAGGCCCTCGCCCGGGGAGACGGGGACGCCCGCACGCTCGGGCACCTGCTCGCGGCCGAACGCAGTCGCCGCCTCCTGCTCCTGCGTGCCCTGGACGACGCTCTCCGGGACCGGCCCGGTGCCGCCGGCCCGCTCCCCCCGATGGACGCCGCCTGGGACCTGCTCGCCACCGCACAGCGGGCTCACCCCGCCGCGTTCGACGACGTCCTGATGCACCCCCAGACCGGCCTGTGGCTCGCTCACGCGCTGCGCCGACTGGACGCCGGGGCAGCCGGGCCGGCCGGGTCGGACCGGACGGCCGGGCCGAAGCGGGTGAAGGGCGAGGGCCCGCTCTGGGTCGTCCTCGGCCACCTGCACGCCCTGGCCGCCGCCGCGGGAGTGCGGGCCTCGGTGAAGTTCAGCATCGAACTGCCGGTGCGCGACGGCTGGGTGATCCTGCCGACGCTGGGCTGCGCCGCGCTGCCCGGGGCGGACAGCGGCCGGGACCCGTGGGGGGTCGCCGAGCTGACCGCCGGTGACGGCCCCGTTCGGCTGCGCCGGGTTGCCGGAGCCACCGGTGCTGCCGGGACCGCCGCGGCGTCCGGGACCAGCGCAGTGTCCGGGACCGTCGGCGCCGACATCGAGCTGCGGCTGCCGGACCGGCCGACCGAGGACGGGCCGGGCTGGTACGGCATGCGCCGCATCACGGTCGGCGCACCCGGCACCGACCTCTCCGTGCAGTTGGACGACCTGGACCCGTACCGCTCGATGCGGGAGCCGACCGGCCCCGCGCGGCTCTCCGCGCGGAGCGCCACGTACTGGCAGGCGCTGCTCGACGAGTCCTGGCGGATGCTGCTGCGGGAGGATCCGCGGACGGCCTCGGCGATGCGCGCGGGGTTGCTGTCGATCTGCCCGCTGCCCGCCTCCGAACGGTACCGGCCCCGCAGCGCGTCGGCCGGCGACGCCTTCGGCGGGCTCCAGGCCTCCGAGCCCGACGACCCGGCGCAGTTCGCCGCCACCCTGGTGCACGAGTTCCAGCACATCAAACTCGGCGCCCTGATGCACCTGGCCCCGCTGCACCTGGACGAGCCCACCCGCGGGGCGGGCGCCGAGCTCTTCTACGCGCCCTGGCGCGACGATCCCCGGCCGTTCGGCGGCCTGCTCCAGGGCGTCTACGCGTTTCTCGGGGTGACCAGGTTCTGGCGGGCCCACAGGCGTGGCGGCGGACCGGCGGCCGCCTTCGCCCACTTCGAGTTCGCCCTGTGGCGCCGGCAACTGTGGCGGACGCTGGACCTGCTGGCGGGACGGCCGGAGCGGTTCACCCCGCTGGGCCGGGAGTTCCTCGCCAGTCTGCGCCTGCGCGCCGCCTCCTGGCTGGACGAACCGGTGCCCGTCGCGCAGCTGTGGGCGGCCGAGCAGGCTGCGGCCGACCACCGGGCCCGTTGGCGAGTCCACCATCTGCGCCCCGACCCCGAGGCCGTCGTCACTGCCGCCCGCGCCTGGTCGCGAGGCGCCGGGCGTCCGCCCGACCGGCCCGCTCCGGCTCCGGCTCCGGCTCCGGCTCCGACTGTGGCCGCCGACCCGGCGGCCCGCTGGTTCGACACCAGGGCAGCACTGACCAGGCTGCTGCTCGGTGATCCGGCGGCGTTCGCGCGGGTTCAGGCCCTGCGACCGGACGACCTCGGGGCCCGGGTCCGGGGAGCCACGGCCGGTGACCTCGCACTGGTGGCGGGCGATCCGACCGCGGCCCGGCGATTCTTCCTGGACCGGTTGGCGGCCGACCCCGACAGCCCGTCCGCCTGGACCGGCCTCGGGCAGGCGTTGGCCGCCGGTCCGGGCCCGCGGCCGATCGCGCACGCCAGGGCGTCGGCCGTCCTGCGGAGCCGACCGGAGGTCGTCCGAGCCGTGCACGGCGCCCTGCGCGACTCCGGTGAGCGGGTGGCGGACCCGATCGCGCTGGCCGCTTGGCTCGCGGACGCCGACGGCCCGCTGCCCTGACGGAACTCGAGAGCGGGCACCGATCGCCCGCCTTCGCCCCGGGCCGCCGGTCGAGTGCTGCGCGGGGGCGCTACAGCAGCATCGGGTCGACGTCCCCGTTGACCCGCTCGCCCGCGGCGGTCTGACGGGTCACCAAGTGCCCCTCGGCCGAGCCGCGTCGCAGGCGGGGCTCGTCCAGGCTGCGCCTCATCCGGTCCACCGTCTCGTCCCGCAGCCGCAGGCCCTCGCCTTCCTCGCCGAGCGCGAGCAGGTCGGTGGCCAGGTTCCCGGCGCAGGCCAGCGTGATGGGGTGCTCGACGCCGAGGGCCGTCCGACTCAGCTCCAGGGTCCGGGTGTCCAGGTCCTTGGCCTCCTCGAACCGGCCCAGCGCGTACAGGTCGCTGGCCAGGTTCATCGAGCACACCACGGTGGTCGGGTGGTCGTCACCGAGCCGGTCGCGCAGCGTCAGCAGCGTGGCCTCGTTGCTGGCGTGGGCCTGTTCGACCTCGCCGAGCAGTCGCAGCGTCACCGCGAGGTTCAGATCGGCCGACAGCACGTGCGGGTGGCGGGCGTCGAAGATCCGGCGGTAGCGCTCGCAGGCCTTGGCACCCAGCTCCCGGGCCCGTTCCAGGTCGCCGTTGTGCCGCAGGGCGACCGAGAGGGTGAGCGAGGCGGCCAGCGACTGCGGGTGGGTGTCGCCGTAGCGCAGCGAGAACCGGTCGGCGGCCTCCTGGGCGAGCTCCAGTGAGGCCAGGTTGTCGCCCTCCTTGCGGACCGCGACGCTCAACTGGCGCATGGTCTGCAGGGTCTGGGGGTTGTCGGCGCCGAACACCTCGCGGAAGCCGACCAGTGCGGCCTCCTGCAGCCCCCGTGCCTCGACGTAGTCGCCGGCCTCGCGGATGTCGATGGCGACGCTGTTCTCGGTGATCAGGGTCGCCTGGTAGTCCGCGCCGAAGATCCGCACCTTCATCGCGTAGGTGCGGCGGTCGAGTTCGAGGGCACGCTGGAAGTCACCGGTCAGCCGCAGGCTCACGCCGAGGTTGTGGGCCGCGTTGAGGGTGATCGGGTCGTCCTCGCCGAAGGTGCGCCGGGCGCGCTCGTACACCGTCTCGTCGAGCTGGCGGGCAATGGCGAAGTCCCCCTCGGCACGGCGCACGGCGGCCTCCAGGTTGAAGGCGTCCAAGGCGTCCTCGCGGCTGTCCGGGCCGCCTTCGGGCGCCGTGCGGGCGTACGCCTCCTGCAAACGGGCGACGAAGGCCGACGCGTCGCGGTAGCGGCCGACCACCAGGTACATGAAGCCGAGCCACTGGCCCATCAGCATGGTCTGGCGGTCGTCCTCGCCGAACGTCTGCTTCCAGGCCTCCCAGGCGTGCTCGGAGAAGTCCAGCGAGACCTCGTGATCGCCCCAGTAGTAGAGGTACTTGGCCACGTTCAGGACCAGCTGGGCCACCCAGCGATGACGGGAGTCGATCGCCCGGGAGGCCACCGCGTGCCCGTACAGCTCGGCGTAACGGGGCCAGTCCGCGTGTGCGGCAGGCGACTTGGGGTCACCGGCCGCCAGCAGCAGGTGGACGCCGGCCCGCATCCGCTGCTGCTCCTCGGGCGACATCCGGTTGATCACGACGGCCTGGACCAGCCGGTGCATCTCGATCGAGTTCGTGCGGTGGTCGATCCGGGCCAGGGAGTAGCGGTTGATCTCGCGGATCGCCCGCGCCAGCCGGATCGGGTCGTTGAGCGTCTCGTCGAGTTCGGGAGTGATGTTGCCGTTGCCGAGGCCGGAGAACATCGAACGGGAGATCGGATCCGGTGCGAAGTAGGCGCAGAGCTGGAGCAGGCGCAGCGCCGCCGGGCTGCGGCTCTCCAGGTGGTCCAGCGAGACGTTCCATGCGGCGGCGACCGGGAGTTCGTAGTCCGGCGGCGGTGACACCTCGAGGAGTTCGGTGCGCTTCTCCTCGAAGAGGCGCAGGTACTCGGCGACCTGCATTCCGGTCTCGGCGCGCCAGGCCGCGGCCTGCTGGAGCGCCAGCGGGAGGTCGCCGAGGGCCGTGGCGAGCCGGTCGGCCTCCTCGTCGGCGAGGTCGGGGCCGGAGCGGCGCAACAGCTCCTTGCTCTCCTCGCGGGTGAAGACGTCGACCTCCAGCGACCCGCCGATCAACCCCCAGCGTCGGTTGCGGGAGGTCACCAGGATCGTGCCGCTGCCACCGGTCGGGAAGTACTGCTGGACCCGCTCGGGGCTGTCCGCGTTGTCGAAGATGAGCAGCCATCGGGCGTACGGGCGACCCTCGCGCAGGGCCTCGCGCAGCGCGGGTACGGCGGTGTTGGCCTCCAGGCCCGTGCTGAGGCCCAGGCGCTGGGCCAACTCCACCAGCGCCTGGCCGATCTGGCCGGGCCGTTCGGCCGGGATCCACCAGACGATGTCGTAGTCCGCCTGGTGCCGGTAGGCGTACTCGATCGCCAACTGGGTCTTGCCGACACCGCCCATGCCGTGGATGGCCTCGGGCAGGACCGCCGTGGTGCCCTGCCGCAACCGGTCCTCGAGCAGGGCGAGGAGCGCCAGGCGCCCGGTGAAGTTCGGGTTGCGCGGCGGGATTCCGCCCCAGACGCGCGGCTGAGCGGGACGCTCACCCTCGACGCTGACGGCGGTCGCGAGCGAGCTCACCTGCGGTCCTCCAGTGTGTGTGGTCGTCGGGTCGGTGCGGGCCCGTCGCGACTGCTGCGCGTCGAAGGCCTGCAGGGCTGCCTGCAGCGCGTGCGCGCGCCTCAGGAAACGGCCGGACAGCGCCCGCAGTGCGGCGAGTTCGATCTGCAGGTACGGGGCGTTGCGGCGGGTCACGGCGGGCACCCGGACGGCGTCGAGCGGCTCGCCGGCGGGTGGCAGCAGGGGCCGGCCGCCTGCCTGCTCCAGCAGTTCGCGGACTTCCTGGAGCACCCGTACGGTGTCGCCGCGACGCCCTGCCGCCAGCAACTCGGGACGGACCTGCCCCACGAACTCGAACGGCGGATCGGTGTCCGGCCCGGGTGGGTCCGCCGGGCCGGTGCGCACCAGGCCGCTCATCAGGAGTTCGGCCAGGTGGACGGGCTCGCCACCGGGCATGCCGCGCATGACCGCGCGCATCACGGGGGGCGAGAGCGGGGCCGCTGCCAGCAGGGCGGCCAGCCGGAAGGCCGGTGGCGACGCGCCTGCGCGGAACTCCGACACCCGCTCGCGCGCGGTGTCCCCGGCGCGGCCGTCCGAGGGGTTCACGGCCCAGGGCAGGTTGCGGGCCGCGTCCGGGCGCCGCTTCCACCGATCGGCGCTCAGCACCGTCAGTTCGACGCGGCCGTCGCCCGTGCCGGCGCCCTCGGTCCAACCGGCCACCAACCGGGCCCAGGGTTCGGTCCAGCGCGCGTCGAGTTCCAGCACCGGGATCGGGACCGTGTCCTCCGGGTCCTCCGGGTGCGGTGCGGGTTCGGCCTCACGGGCCAGCAGGTCGAGTGGAGTGTCGCGCTCCTCGCACACCAGTTCGGCATTCGGCAGCCAGCCGACAGCGGCCCGCAGCCCGACCCGGCGCGCCTCCATCCCCGTCCGGTACCAGAGTTGCTGCGGTAACAGTTGGAGGACCGCGACCGGCACGGCCCGCGCCCACTCCTGCAGCAGCGGCAGGACCGCCCCCGAGCGCCAGGCGGACCCGAGTCCGTCGGTGACCACCAGCAGCACGCGCGGCAACGACGCACCGGGGTCCGCCCCCGTCTGCGCCGGCGCTCCGACGCCCTCCAGCGCGAGAGCCCCGGGGACGGCGTGCTCGGTACCGAGCAGGCGTCCCAGCCGGATCCCCCCGAGGTGCACCAGACGGGCGACGCCGTCGGTCAGGGCGGCGAGGGTCTCCTCCCACACCGCCATGGTGCAGTGGGCGTCGACGGCGAGCAGGAGCTCCGGTGCAGGGCGCGCCGCCCCGGCCCGGAGGAGCCCGAAGCCGCGCACCGCGCCGTCGAGAGCCGCGGTCTCCCGCGTCCGGTAGGACACTCGATCACCGCGATCCGTCAGCGGCCGCGCGGGCCCGCGCGGCTGGGTGGTGCGCTGAGTGGGCGTACGGGAGCCCGACCGGCAGCGTCGCTGAGACGATCACGGGGCAGCAGTTTGCCACATACGAGCCTCCATCTCACTCTTCCCTACCCACTAAGGTTACTGTTACCAGCAAGAGTTGACGGACATTCAGTACTATCAATTGCCTTGCGACCGTCATAGTCTGCCGTCCGCTCAACGGTGGTTGCCACACGCGAGCGGTGGCGCGCACGGACGGACGACTGGGGGCATGCGTGTCGGAGGAGCAGAGCGCGGCGAGGGCCCGGAACGAACTCACCGCCGCCATGGCCGACGTCCTGCAACGCTCGGCCACCGCACGCCACGGTGTCGCCCGCGACCTGTGGCTGGACATGCTCCGGGCAGAGCTGGACCGGCCGGTGGAGGCCGCCGACCAGATCGCGCTGCGGCCCTGGCTGCTCCGCCTGATCAAGACCTGCGCCGAGGGCCGCGGCGACCTGGCCCGACTGGCGCAGACCCTGCAGTACCTGGAGGAGAACTCCACCGAGGTGACCGCCCTGTGGCAGCTGGTGGACGAGTGGGACGCCCTGGACTTCTACGAGGGCGCCGACCTCCGGCCCCTGCGCACCGCCCTGCAGGGAGTCGGCCCGGCCGGACTCGCGGCGCTCGCCCGGCGGGCGAGCGGCTCGCGCACCCAGGACCTGCCCCCCTGGTGCCGGACGGCCTGGCACGCCTTCCTGCACCTGGCCGGCGGGAACTCGCCGGCCGACGGCCTTCCGGTCAGCATGGCGTTCCTGGCCCTGGTCGCCGACCGCCTGGTCGAGGAGGGCCAGCAGCCGGCGGCCGAGTCACTGCGCCGGTGGAACCGTGAGAGGGCCCGCGCGTGGAGCCTGGAGAGCGAGCTGGCCGGCTGGCAGCGGGACGCAGCCGCCCCGGTCGTCCCCTCCCTCATTCCGGCCTACCTGCTGATCCAGCTGGCGCCGGACGGCCTCGACCCGGAGCGCTACCACCTCTCCCACTGGCGGCAGTCCGACGCAGACGGCTGGCACCCGGTGCCGGGCGAGTCCCGACTGCTGCACCGCAGTGAACTGTCCGCTGCTGTGGAGCAGTTGATCGAGGTGGTCGAGGAAGGGTGGGCCGACCTGCGGGCTCCGGTGATCCTGGAGTTCATCCTCCCCTGGGAACTGCTCAACGAGCCGGTGGAGTGGTGGCCCAAGGAGTCCGCCTCCCACGTTCCCACCCCGCTGGTGATGGACTATCCGGTGGTGCTGCGCAGCCTGGAGCGCCTGCGCAGACCCGCCTGGCACCGCAGGTGGCGCCTGCAGTGGCGTCAGCTGACCGAGCAGTCCGTCGGCAGCCACCCGCACTGGAGCCGGCCCGCCGGGCGCGAAGGCGACTTCTACCAACTGGAACGGGAGTTGAAGGAGGACCAGCAGGCCGTCTGCCTGGTGCTCAGCGCGCCTCCCTCGACGGAGGGCGGCACCGGCCGCCAGGAGATCCTGGCCGGCCTGCGGGCCGGCCTGCCGGCCATGATCTGGCACCGCACCAACTGCGAGGACCCCGCCTTCCGGGAGGCCATCGGCGAGATGCTCGAGGACCGCGGCCTCGGCAACCTGCTGGAGCGGGTGGGCAAGTGGCGCAAGGAGGCCCTCGCCCTCGGTCCTGCCGAGTGGGACCACCACGTCGGCCGGCACCTGGCCATCCTGCTCGACGACCCCGACCGCCTACCGGGACCGGCCCGGCCCTGACGGCGCCGACAAGGATCTCGGGAAAGCCGGAACCGGCCGGGGCGTTCAGTGCTCCCCACCAGGGAGCTCCTCGGCGGCGCTGTGCGCCGGCCTCCGGCCCCTCGCCACCGAGACGGGCCGGCGACGACCCCGCCCGATGCACCGGGTTCCACCCAGCGCCTTGATTCCGGATGTCTCCGCCCCGACGGCCCCGAC
>NZ_JBHYKG010000164.1:0-19144 GCF_042741245.1 Kitasatospora sp. NPDC058965 | reverse complement strand
CCTGCTGCCGCGCGGCGGCGCCGCCGCGCTGCCCGTCCTCGCCGAGCGGATCGACACCGCCACCGACGTGCTGCGGCTGCTCTGGGCCTGGTCCGGGGCGGAACCGGACCTGCTGCCCGGCACGGCGCGGCGGTTGCGGCTGCGCAACCTGCCCCGGCCGCTGCGCCGCGGCCTGCTGGAGCTGATGGAGGCTCTGGCGCCGACCGCGCTCGCCGAGGACCTGCGCCGCCACCGCTCGGCCTGGCTGCGCGCCGGCGAACTGCTGCACCCCTTCGAGCACCGGCGGCAGTTCCCGGGCGTGACCGCCGCGTTCGTGCTGCTGCGCGAGACCGACCTGCACCGGCACGGCGTGGGCCGGGAGTTCGCCGAGCCGGCGCCCGGACCGCTGCGGGTGGTGACCGTCGGGGAGCGCACCCGGCTGGGGTTCACCGGGTTCGCCGGGCGGGTCGAGGGCCGCCTCGCCGCCGGGGACGCCGGGGGCGCGCTGCGGGTGCTCGCCGCGCGACCCGGCGAGCTGGTGCGCCGGCTGCACCACGTGCTGCGGGTGCACGCCGCCTCGGCACCCGGCACGCCGCTGCCCCCGGGCCTGCTGGACACCGTCGCCGGCGCGCTGGCCCGGGTGGCACCGGGACCGCTGCTGGGCGCCTACGGGCGGCTGCGCGGCCCCCGCACGGCCGGCGAGCGGCGGCTGTACTTCCCGCGCGGAACGGTCTCACTGGCCCACGCCCGGGCGGACCACGGCACCGTGGTGACCGCCGAACTCGCGGCACCGGTCCTGGCGTTGATCGAGGCGGAGCTGCTGCGGCGGAGCGCGGCCGACGGGGTCCGGTACCAGCTGGCGGTGCTCGACGCGGGCCTGGCCGACCTGGTCGCGCCGTTCGCCGAACGGGCCGCGGCCCGGACCCTGGTGTCCGTGCCGCGCGGCAGCCGCCAGCCGCTGCCGGCCGGGGAGCGGCTGCGGCTCTTCCTGCACTGGATGCAGCCGGAGCACCTGCGGGTCGACCTGGACCTGTCGGTGGCGCTGTACGACGAGCAGTGGCGGTTCACCGGGCTGTGCGACTACACCAACCTGGTGCACGGCGACCGGGCCGCGGTGCACTCCGGCGACTACGTGTCCGCGCCGCCGCCGAACGGGGCGACCGAGTTCGTCGACCTGGACCTGGCCCGGCTGGCCGCGGGCGGCTCGCGCTACGCCGTGCTGATCGTGTTCAGCTACAACGACGTCGCGTTCGAGCAACTGACCGACGCCTTCACCGGGTTCATGGACCTGGGCAGCACCCCGCCGGGTGCCCCGCACTTCCACCCCAGGGCGGTGCGGCAGCGGATGGACCTGGTCGGCGACGCCAAGGTGTGCGTGCCGATGATCGTGGACCTGGCGCACCGGCAGTACACCTGGACCGACCTCAACACCGGCGCCGACGGCGGCTTCCACAGCGTGTACCGGCACCAGGCCGAGGTCGGTGCGCTCAGCCGCGACGTGCTGGCCCACTTCTCCCCGGCCAACCGGGCCACGCTGTGGGACGTCAGCGTCGCCCGGGCGGCGGCCTGCAGCGACGAGGTCATCGTGCGCGACCCCGACGGCGGCGCCCGGCGCTGGCGCCGCGCCGCGTCCGAGCCCGTCACCCGGTTCGGCGCCCGCCTGCGCGACCTGGGCGACTGGGACGAGACGCTGCCACCCGGCACCGCGCTGCCCGACCTGCTCGCCGGACGCACCGCGTTCGTCTCCCTGGTCAACGGCGACCTCCCCGCCCCGCAGCAGCTGTCCGGAACCCTCTACCGCCTCTTCCCCGGTCCGATCGACGCCGCCCCGGAGAGCCTCGAACGCCTCACCGCGGGCGACCTGGTCGCCGGGCTGGCTCCCGCCCGCGGATAGCCTGCGGGGATGGAGCGGACGGAGCGGATCGCCGGCACGGTCGTCGGGGCGGCGGTGGGGGACGCACTCGGGGCACCCTTCGAGTTCGGGGCGCCCGGGGCGTACTCCGCCCGGTACCCCGCGGGCGGGGAGATGGGCGGGGGCGGCGGCTGGGAGCCGGGGGAGGCCACCGACGACACCCAGATGGCCGTGCTGGTCGGTGAGTCGCTGCTGGAGCGGGGCGGGCTGGACCTGCCGGACGTGTTCGGGCGGTTCCAGCGGTGGGCCGCGGCGGAGCCGAAGGACATCGGGATCCAGACCGAGGACGTGCTGACCAGCGGGATGCCCTGGGACCTCGCGGCCGCGGTCCACTTCCAGGTCAACCTGCGGGCGGCGGGCAACGGTTCGCTGATGCGGGCGTCGACCTCGGCGGTGTACTTCGCGGCGGCGGGGCAGCGGGCCACGATGGAGGCGGCCCGTCGGATCGCCGCACTGACCCACGGCGACCGTGCGGCCTGGGAGGGCACCGCGGTCTTCCACGCGCTGGTCCGGGCGGCGCTGGACGGCGACGACCCGCTCGCCGCGCTGCCGCAGGTGCTGGCGCTGGTCCACCCCGACCACCGGGAGCGGTACCGCACGGTCCTCGCGCCGGACTGGCACCCGGGGCTGGCGACCGAGTCCAACGGTGCCGTCTGGCCCTGCCTGGGCTCCGCCGTGTGGGCGCTGCGCAGCACCGGCGGGTTCGAGGACGCGCTCCGGGCCGCGATCGACCTCGGGGGCGACACGGACACCGTCGCCGCCGTGACCGGCGGGCTGGCCGGTGCCCGCTACGGCCTGGCCGCGATCCCCGTCCGGTGGACCGCGCCGCTGCACGTCCCGCTGCCCGGGTTCGGGGGGCGGGTGCTGCGCCTGGCGGACCTGGTCGGCCTCGCGGAGCGGCTCGGCGGCGGGCCGGCGGCCGGGTGACGCGGGGTCAGGGGCGGGCCAGTCGGGCCCGGACCTGCTCGGCGTCCGGGTGCGAGAGGGCGGTGAGCAGGGAGAGGGCGGCGCGCCAGTGGGTGGTGGCGGCGGCGTGGTCGCCGGTGGCGTGGTGGAGGTCGCCGAGGTCGGTGAGGGTCTGGGCCTCCTGCGGGCGGGAGCCGAGTTCGCGGTGCAGGGTGAGTGCCGACCGGTAGGCGGTCAGGGCGGCGGCGGGGTCGCCGGACTGGGCGTGGGCGTGGCCCAGGCTGTTGAGGGTGCAGGCCTCGCTGTAGCGGTCGCCGCTGGCGCGCAGCAGGGTCAGCGCCTCCTGGCAGTCGGCCAGGGCCTGCCGGTGGTCGCCGAGCAGCGAGTGGTACCAGCCGACCGCGTTCAGCAGCCGGGCCTGCCCCGCACGGTGGCCGGCGGCGCGGTGCAGGTCGAGGGCGCGCCGGGCGTGCCCGAGGGCCGTGCCGGGGTCGCCCGCCTGCTCGTACCAGATCGCCAGGCTGTGCAGCACGTTCGCCTGGCCGCTGCGGCTGTCCAGGGCCTGCTCCAGGTCGAGCGCGGCCAGCAGGTGCGCGCGGGCGGCCTCCTGCTCGCCGAGGGCGCGGCAGACCTGGCCGAGGTGACGGTGCGCCAGGGCCTGGCCGCGCCGGTCGCCCAGCCGCTCCGCGGCGGCCAGCGCGGCGAGCTGGCCGGCCCGCACGTCGTGCCGGCGCCCGCGCCGCAGCAGGTAGGTGAGGCAGGCCCACGGCAGCTGCCAGGCGTGCACGTCGAAGCCGGCCGCGGCCGCCGCCGGGCCGGCCGCCAGCAGCACCCGGTACTCCGCGTCGCACCAGGCCAGCGCCGCCGCCACGTCGGCCAGCGGCTCCGGCTCGCCGCCGGGCCCCGGCGGGGCGAGCGTGATCGGGTCGCGGGCCGGGCTGAGCAGCCGCTCGGCCGCGTGGGCGGTGTGCAGGCAGTGGTCCAGCATCCGGGCGGTGGCCGCCCGCAGTTCGGCGGCCGTCTCCTCGTCGGCGGCGAGCTCGGCGGCGTAGGCGCGCAGCAGGTCGTGGCTGAGGAACCGGCCGGGCGCGGTCTCGGCCAGCAGGTGCGCCTCCGTCAGTTCGTCCAGCGCCGACCGGGCCCGACCGACCGGCAGGCCGGCGAGGCGGGCCGCCGCGACCAGCGAGGCGTCCGGCCCCGGGTGCACGCTCAGCAGGCGGAACAGCCGCGCGGCGGGGGCGGAGAGCTGCTCGTACGACCAGGAGAAGACCGCCCGCACGTCGGTGGCGGCGTCCCCGGCGTTCAGCGCGGCCAGCCGGTCGGCCCGGGCGAGGAGTTCGCCCACCGGCAGGGCCGGGTTGAGCGCCAGTCGGGCGGCCGCCACGCCCAGCGCCAGCGGGAGCCGGGCGCAGGCCGCGACCAGCCCGTCGATCGCCGCCGGCTCCCGGGCCACGGTCTCCGGTCCGAGCCGGCGGGCCAGCAGGTCGACCGCCTCCGGGCCGGAGAGCAGGTCCAGCGGCAGCGGCCGGGCGCCCTCCACCGCGACCAGGCCGGCCAGCCGGCTGCGGCTGGTCACCAGCACCGGGCAGCCGGCGCTGCCGGGCAGCAGCGGGCGCACCTGCTCGGCGTCCCGGGCGTTGTCCAGCACCACCAGCACCCGGCGCTCGGCCAGCAGGGTGCGGTAGAGCGCGGTCTGCGCCGCCAGGGTGGCCGGGATCCGCTCGGGGGCGGCGCCGAGCGCGTCCAGGAAGGCGCGCACCGCCTGCTCGGGGGCGACCGGTTGCCCGGTCGGGTCGAAGCCCCGCAGGTTGAGGTAGAGCTGGCCGTCGGGGAAGCGGTCGGCGGCGTGGTGCGCCCAGTGCAGGGCGAGGGTCGTCTTGCCGATGCCGGCGGTACCGGTGACGGTGGCGATCCGGACCCCGGCGCCGTCGTCCTCGGCCGGGTCCATCGCCTCGGCCAGTGCCTTGAGCTCGGCGGTGCGTCCGGCGAACCAGCGGGTGACCGGCGGCAGCTGCCGCGGGACCGGATGCGCGGGAACCGGGTGACGGGGCGTCGGCGCGACCGCGGGCGGCGGTGCGGTCACCGGCGCGGGCCGGCCCACCGGCGCGGCGGAGGCGGACAGGATCTCCTGGTGCAGGCCGCGCAGCGCGGGGGAGGGCTCGATGCCCAGCTCCCGGGCCAGCTCCCGGCGCAGCTCGCGGTAGACCGCCAGCGCGTCCGCCTGCCGGCCCGCTCCGTGCAGCGCCCGCATCAGGCGGCCGTGCAGCGGCTCGACCCACGGGTGGGCGTGCACCTCGGGGCGCAGGTCGGCGATCACCTGGTCGTACCGGCCCAGCCGCAGCCGCGCCTCGGCCAGCTGCTCGACCGCCTGCAGGCGCGCCTCGCGCAGCCGGTCCAGGGCGGCGGACTCGGCGCCCGAGTCGAGCGCGTCGCCGAGCGGCTCGCCGCGCCACAGGGCCAGGGCGGCGGCGAACCGGTCGGCCGCCTCGGCGCACCGGTCGGCCGTCAGGAGCCCGCGGCCCTCGGCGCAGTGGGCGGTGAAGTCGTCGAGGTCGAGCTGGCCCGGGCCGACCGCGATCCGGCAGCCGTCGGGGGCGCGGTGGAGCGGGCCGGTGCCGTCGGGGTCGGCCAGCAGGCGGCGCAGGCGCATCACGTGGTTGTTGAGCGAGGCGGCGGCGGTGGCCGGCGGCCGGTCGCCCCAGAGCGCGGCGAGCAGTTGGGCGGTGGGGACGGTGCGGTTGGCGTTCAGCAGCAGGACGGCCAGCAGGCTGCGCACCAGCGGGCCGCCGATCGGGACCGCCGCGTCGGCCCGGGAGACCGCGAGCGGGCCCAGCACCGCGAACCTCATCCGTGCTCCCCCCGGGCCGGCTCCGTCGTTTCGCGGCATGCTAGCGGCAAATCCGCAGGTGGGGCGCGCGGCCGAGCACTTCGTGGGCGACCTCACGGCCCGGTGCGGCAGTCAATGCCCCGCCGCCGCAGCCGCGTTCGGCAGGCCGGGCGGCGGGGAGACGGGCCGCCGGCCGGTCGGCCCGCCGCCGGCCCGGTTCACTGGCCGGCGACCAGCAGCACGCCCAGCGTCGTCATGGTCGCCGCGATCACCCCGTCCAGCAGCCGCCAGGAGGCCGGCCGGGCGAAGAAGCGGGCCAGCAGGCGGGCGCCGAACCCGAGCCCGCCGAACCAGAGCACGCTGCCGAGCACGGCCCCGGCGCCGAAGGCCCACCGCTGCGGGCCGTAGGAGCCGGCCACCGAACCGAGCAGCAGCACGGTGTCCAGGTAGACGTGCGGGTTGAGCCAGGTGAGCGCGAGGCAGGTGAGCACGGCGGTGCGCAGGGCGGGGGCGGTGTCCTCGCTCGGGCCCAGCCGGGAGGGGCGCAGGGCGCGGCGGGCGGCCAGCAGCCCGTAGCCGACCAGGAAGCCGCCGCCGATCCACGCCAGCACGGTGATCGCGGTCGGCCAGGCCTTCACCAGGCTGCCGATCCCGGCCACCCCGAGGGCAATCAGGAGCGCGTCCGAGGCGGCGCAGATCGCCACCACGGCGGGGACGTGGCGACGGCTCAGGCCCTGGCGCAGCACGAAGGCGTTCTGCGCGCCGATGGCGACGATCAACGAGAGTCCGGTGCCGAGCCCGGCGGCCGCGGCGATCAGTGGTCCTTGCACACGGTGAGGGTAGGCAGGGACCAGCCGAACAGCCCAGCTAAAGTTTCTTACGCATCCTTAGCACTCGTTATCGTGGCAGTCGTGATGACGGACCTCCCGCTCGACCAGGTGCGCACGCTGCTCGCCGCCGTGGACGAGGGCACCCTGGAGGCGGCCGCGCGGGCGCTGAGCGTGACGCCCTCCGCGGTCAGCCAGCGGATCAAGGCGTTGGAGCAGCGCACCGGGCGGGTGCTGCTGCTGCGGTCCAAGCCGGTGCGGCTGACCGAGTCGGGCGAGGTGGTGGTCCGGTTCGCCCGCCAGGTCGCCCGGCTGGAGCAGGACGCGGCCGCGGAGCTCGGGCTGCCGGAGTCGGGCGAGCCGGCCCGGGTGTCGATCGCGGTCAACGCCGACTCGCTGGCCACCTGGTTCCTGCCGGCGCTGACCCGGATCGGGAGCACCGGGCGGATCTGCCTGGAGCTGCACCGGGAGGACGAGGAGCACACCACCCGGCTGCTGCGCCAGGGCACCGTGATGGCGGCGGTCACCGCCACGCCCACGCCGGTGCAGGGGTGCTCGGTGCGCGGCCTCGGGCGGATGCGGTACCGCGCGATGGCGAGCCCCGGGTTCGTCGAGCGCTGGCTGGCGGGCGGCCGGCTGCGCGAGCTGCTGCGGGCCGCGCCGGTGGTGGTGTTCGACCGGCACGACGACCTGCAGGACCGCTTCCTGCGCGAGCTCGACCCCGGTGCGCCCCGGGCGGCGCTGCGGCACTACGTGCCGGCCTCGGAGTCGTACCTGGACGCGGTGGTGGCCGGGCTCGGGTGGGGGCTGCTGCCGGAGCCGCACGTGGCGGCGCGCGGGGTGCGCGACCGGCTGCGGGACCTGGCGCCGGACCGGCCGGTGGACGTCCCGCTGTACTGGCAGCAGTGGAAGCTGGACTCGCCGGCGCTGGCGGAGGTGGCGGTCGAGGTGGCCGCGGCGGCCGTGGCGGCGCTGGGGCGCTCGCGCGCCTGACGGACCGTCGGTCCCGACGGCGCGTCAGCGGGCCGACAGGGCGACAAGACGTCAGAAAATATGCTGATATGTCCATTGAGGGAGTGGAGTCCGTCGAGCGGGGAGGCCGGGTGGCAGTCGAACCGACGCAGGAGCCCGCGCCGGACGCCGACCCGCGCCGCCCGTTCCAGATGCTGCCCCCCGTCGCGCGCGCCGGGGTGGCCTGGGCAGTGCTGGTCGTGCTCACCATCGCCGTCGGCGCCATGGTGGTCTACGCCCTGGTGGCGCTGCGGGCGGCGACCGTCCCCCTGGTGCTCGCCCTGCTCGGCACCGCGCTGCTGCACCCCGTGATGCCCTGGCTGGTGCGCCGCGGGATGCGCCGGGGCCCGGCGGCCGCACTGACCTGCGTGGTGCTCATGACGGCGGTCGGCGGGGTGATCGCGGTGCTGACCAACTCCCTGGTGCACAGTGCCCCGCAGATCGTCAGCTCGCTCCAGGAGGCCGGCGCCAAGCTGGCCGGCTGGCTCGGACCGACCGGCGCCCGGCTGCACCGGGCGCTGACCACCGCCGCCGACTCCGGCAGCAGCGCCGGCAGCTCGCTGCTCGGCGACCTGGCCAGCGGGGTGCTCTCCGGCCTCGGCATCGCGGTCCAGCTGATCACCGGCGGGGTGCTCGCGCTGGCCCTGGTCTTCTTCTTCCTGCGCGACGGGGACCGGACCGCCGACCTGGTCCGCTCGACGGTGCCCGGCCGGCACGCCGAGCTGGTGATCGCCTGCGGGCAGCAGGCGTTCACCGCGATGTCCGGGTTCATGCGGGGCACCACCCTGATCGCGCTGATCGACGCGGTCTTCATCACCATCGGGCTGGTGATCCTGGGCGTGCCGGGCGCGGCGGGGCTGGGCGCGCTGGTCTTCCTGGGCGCGTTCATCCCGTTCATCGGCGCGTTCCTGTCCGGAACGGTCTCGGTGCTGGTCGCGTTGGCCGACGGCGGGCTCGCCACCGCGCTGTGGGCGCTGGGGGTGGTGCTCGGGGTGCAGGCCTTCGAGGGCTACGTGCTGCAGCCGCTGATCCAGAGCCGCACGGTCGAGCTGCACCCGGCCACCATCATGTTCGCCGTGGTGGCCGGGTCGGGGGTGGCCGGCACCCTGGGCGCGCTGCTCGCGGTGCCGGTCTGCGCGGCGAGCCAGGGCATCCTGCTGGTGCTGCGCGGGCACCGGCTGGGCGAACCGGCCCGGGCCCCGGACCCGGAGCCCGAGCCGGACTGACCGGCCGTCAGTCGACCGCCGCCGGGAAGTACGCACCCAGCCAGCGGTCCAGCTCCGCGAACACCTGCTCGCGCGCGTCCGGTCCCGACAGCACCAGGTCGTGCATGCCGCCCTCGATCCGGACCGTGGTGACGTGCCGGCCCAGCTTCGGGGCCAGCGCCGCGATGTCGTCGGCGCGCAGCACCGCGTCGCGGCGGTGCAGGGCCGGGTCCCAGCTGGTGGTGCTGATCGAGGCGGTGGAGGCCATCAGCAGCACCGGCACGTCGATCGCCAGCCCGTGCCGGACGGCCCGGTGCCCGCGGTCGATCGCGGCCAGCCAGCCCGCGTACAGCGGGAAGCCCTCGGCCGGCTTGAGCGCCAGGTCGAAGTCCCACTCGCCCCGGTGGTCCCGGTGCAGGCTGTGCACGTAGTGCGGGTTGAGCGCACTCGGCAGCTTGCGCAGCCCCCCGGACAGCCGGCCCAGCGCCCCGACCGCCGGCGAGCCCAGGGTCCGGGCCAGCGGCGAGGCGGGCATCGAGAGGAACGGGCTGTTCAGGAAGAGCCCGTCGACCACCCCGCGCCCGGCCCGCCGCGCCGCCCACAGCGAGGCGACCAGCCCGCCGGTGGAGTGCCCGTCGACCAGCAGCCGGGTGTGCCCGTCCAGCTCGCGGATCACCCGCACCGCCAGGTCCAGCTCCTCGTCGTACACCGCCAGGTCGCGGACGAAGTTGGGGGACTGGTGCGGGCGCAGCGAGCGCCCGTACTTGCGCAGGTCCAGCGCGTAGAAGGAGAAGCCGGCCGCCGTGAAGTGGTCGGCCAGGTTGGTCTGGAAGAAGTAGTCGGTGTACCCGTGGATGTACAGCACCGCCTGCCGCGCGCCCGGCACCAGCCGGCGCACCAGGGTGGCGGTGACCGGGCCCTCGTCGTCCGGAGCCAGCGTCAGCTCGGCGGCCTCGTACGGGGCTCCGAGGACGTCCTCCCGGAACTCCAGCTCCACCAGGTCCGCCTGGCCCGTCCCCATCCGCGCTTGCGTACCCATGCCGTCCGCGACCCCTTCGTGCCCCGGCCCCGACCGCACCGGGACCTGTGGAGGCCGACGATACCGGCCGGTAGCCACCGGCGGGCAGCCGCGGCACGCCCGGACGCGGGGACCGACCCCGGCGGCACCTATGCTGCCGACATGCACCACGACCCCACGGACCCCGCCGAACCCCGCCCGGTCCTGCGCGAGACGGCCCTCGGCACGGCCAGGCTGATGCCGGACCTGGACTGCCCGGGCGGCTGGCTGCTCACCGTGGACGGCACCCCGCAGTCCTACGTGGACCTGACCGACCCGCGCCACCTGGAGTTCGAGTACACCCACCGGCTGGGCCACCTGGCCGACACGGTCGCCCCCGCCGGCGCACCGCTGACGGCCCTGCACCTGGGCGGCGGCGCGCTCACCCTGCCCCGCTACCTGGCCGCCACCCGGCCCGGCTCGCGCCAGCGGGTGGCCGAGGCCGACGGGCCGCTGGTGGACCTGGTCGCCGAGGTGCTGCCGTGGACCGGACAGGGCATCGAGGTCACCGTCGCCGACGCCCGGGAGGTGCTGGCCGCCGCCGAGCCGGGCGGCTTCGACCTGGTGGTGGCCGACGTGTTCCGCGGCTCGCGCACCCCCGGCCACCTCACCTCGGCGGAGTTCGTGCGGCTGGCCGCCGCCGCCCTGCGCCCCGACGGCGTCTACGCGGCCAACCTCGCCGACGGCGCCCCGCTCGACTTCGCCCGCGCCCAGGCCGCCACCGTGCGCGCCGTCTTCCCGCACACCTGCCTGCTCGCCGAGCCCGCGGTGCTGCGCGGCCGCCGGTTCGGCAACCTGCTGCTGGTCGGCTCGGCCCGCGAGCTGCCCGCCGACGAGCTCACCCGCCGGCTGGCCGGCGACCCGTTTCCGGCCCGCCTGGTGGACGGCCCCGAACTGCGCCGCCTGGTTGGCACCGCCCGGCCGGTGACGGACGCCGACGCCCGCCCGTCTCCGGTGCCGCCCGCGGGTGCGTTCAGCATCGGGTGACGGGGCGTGACGTGAGGCGGCGTCAGCCGAGGACGGGTGCGATCAGCGCGGCGGCGCGGGCGATCAGGGGTTCGTCCGCGGCGGCGCCCGCCACCCCCTTGGTGGTCAGCACCGCGAGCACCACCGGTGTCCCGTCCGGCGTCCAGGCCACCCCCACGTCGTTGGCGGTGCCGCGGTCCCCGGTGCCGGTCTTCTCCGCAACGGTCCAGCCGGCCGGCAGGCCGGCCCGCAGCCGGGCGGTGCCGGTGGTGTTGGCGCGCATCCAGTCGGTCAGCCGGCGCCGGTCCGGGGCGCAGAGCGCCCGGCCGAGGACCAGGGCGGCCACCGTGCGCGCGACGGCGGCCGGGCTGGTGGTGTCGGTCACCCGGCCGGGCTCGGCCGAGTTCAGTGCGGGCTCCCAGCGGTCCAGCCGGGTCACCCGGTCGCCCACCGACCGGCAGAACCGGGTGATCGCCGTCGGGCCGCCCAGCTGACGCAGCAGCAGGTTGTCGGCCGCGTTGTCGCTCTGGTCGAGCGCCGCCGCGCACAGCTCCGCCACCGTCATGCCGTCCGCCAGGTGCTCGGCGGTCCCGGTCACCGGCGCGTAGCCCGCGTCGGCGACGTCCTGCGCGGTGTACCGGATCCGCCGGGCGAGGAACTCCCCGTCCCGGTCCAGGTCGCGCAGCACCGCGGCGACCGTCATCACCTTGTGCACCGAGCAGATCGGGAAGAGCTCCCCGGCCCGGTACGCCACCCGCGCGCCGGTGACCGGATTCCACCCGACCACCCCGAGCCGGGCCGCGTGCGCCCGTTCGAGCTCGGCCAGCGCCTCGCCGACACCGCCCCGGCCCACCGCCGCGGCCGGGCCGGCCGCCGCCAGCACCCCGGCCACCGCGGTGCCGGCCCCGAGGGCCAGCGCCGCCCGGCGCGAGGGTCGGTCCGCCGCCGTCGGCCGGTCACTGATCGTCAGCCGGTGATCGTTCGTCATGTCCGTCCCGCCTTCGTCCGAGTACGTCCCATCACGAGGGGGGACGCGTCCGGGCCGCACCCGGTTCGGCGCGGCGGACGCGGATCCGCCCCGCGCGGGCGGGCGGTCGGTCGGGCCCCCGTCCTGACCTGGTGTCAGACTGGGCGGGAGACATGTCGACGTGCGGGCCGCCGAGCGCCTGCGAACGCCCGAGGAGACCACCGGATGCCCAGCACGCTCGCCACCGGCCTGGCCGAAGTGCCCGAGACCGCGCTCTGGACGCTGTACCAGCGCGCCGGCGAGGCCCGCCGGGCGGACGGGGTGCTGCTGGACCCCGCGGCGGTGGACCTGGTCGACCGGATCGACTACCCGTTCGAGGAGCGGTTCGGCCCGGCGGGCGGGGTGCAGTCGCAGCTGCAGGCCCTGCGGGTGGCCTGCTTCGACCGCGAGGTGGCGGACTTCCTGGCCCGGGAGCCGCGCGGCACCGTGGTCTGCCTGGGCGAGGGGCTGGAGACCCAGTACTGGCGGGTCGACAACGGCCGGGCCCAGTGGCTGAGCGTGGACCTGCCGGAGATGGTGGCGCTGCGCGAGTCGCTGCTCCCCGCCGGACCGCGCCAGCGCTACCTGGCCGCCGACGCCACCGACCTGCGCTGGGCGGACGAGGTGGACCGCGACCACGCGGTCCTGATCACCGCCCAGGGCCTCGGGATGTACCTGCGGCCGTCCCGGGTGCGGGCGCTGATCGCCGGCTGCGCCGAGCAGTTCCCCGGCGGCTCCCTGGTCCTGGACGCGATCCCGCGCTGGTTCAGCCACCTGACCCTGAGCGGGCGGATGCAGTCCCGCGGCTACCAGCCGCCCCCCATGCCGTGGGGGATGGACGCGGCCGAGCAGCCCAAACTCCGCACGGCCAGCCCGGCGGTGGCCGCCGTCCGGGACGTCCGCCCGGTCGGCGGCCGGGGCCTGCTGAGGGCGCTGCTGCCGGTGGCGCTGGCGGTGCCGCCGATCGCCGCCCGGCGACCGTCGGTCACGGTCCTGACGTTCGAGCAGCGGTCCGCGTGAGGCCGGCATGACCGGCCGGGGCGAGGACCGGGCATGAGCGCGAGCCCGTGGGTCCTGCCGCTCGCCGGCGCGGTGGTGGCGGGGTACGGCGCCGTGTCGCGGCGGTTGGCGACCACACCGCTCTCCGGGCCGCTGGTGTTCGTCGCGGTCGGGCTCGCCCTCGGGCCGCTCGGACTGGACCTGGCCGCACCGGAGCGGGAGCCGGGGGCGGTGCGGGTGCTGCTGGAGGCCACCCTGGCGCTGGTGCTCTTCACCGACGGTGCCGCGACCAACAGCCGGGCGCTCAGTCGCGAGCGGTTCCTGCCGGTGCGCCTGCTGGGGATCGGACTGCCGCTCTCGATGGCCCTCGGCTGGCTGGTGGCGTGGTGGCTGCTGCCGGGCCTCGGGGTGTGGGAGTTGGCGCTGGTCGCCGTCGTCCTGGCCCCCACGGACGCGGCGCTGGGGCGGCAGGCGGTCGCCGACCGGCGGGTGCCGGTCCTGGTCCGGGACGGGCTGAGCGTCGAGTCGGGGCTGAACGACGGCCTCGCGCTGCCCTTCTTCGTCCTCGTGCTGGCCGCCGCGGAGGCCGGGGAGGGCGGGCGGACGGGATTGGGCGAGACCTTCCTGCGCGCCCTGGTGCTCAGCAGCGTGCTCGGCCTCGCCACCGGCTACGCGGGTGCCCGCCTGCTGCGCTGGGCCGTGGGGCGGGGCTGGATGGCGACGGACTGGCAGCCGCAGCTGACGATCGCGCTCGCCGCGCTCGCCTACGGGCTGTCCGTCGTGGTGGAGGGCAGCGGGTTCATCGGCGTCTGGGTCGCCGGGCTCGCGTTCGGCAACACCATGCGGTACCAGGCCAGGAGCACGCCGGCCCGGCCCGCGCACCGCAGGACGGGCCCGCACACGAAGTTCGCCGAGCGGCTGAGCGTACTGGCGACTGCGATCAGCTTCCTGGCCTTCGGGGCGCTGATCCTCGGACCGGTGCTGGAACACCTCCAGTGGCGGATGGCCCTGTACGCGGTGCTGAGCCTGACCGTCGTGCGGATGCTGCCGGTGGCCGTGGCGCTGCTCGGCGCCCGGCTGCGCCCCGCGACGGTGCTCTACATCGGGTGGTTCGGGCCGCGCGGCCTGGCCTCCCTGGTCTTCGGGCTGATCGCACTGGAGAGCTCGCTGGGCCACGTCGCCCTGCTGAGCGGGACCGTCGCCGTGACGGTGGGTCTGAGCGTGGTCCTGCACGGCGCCTCGGCGCCCGGGCTCGGGGCCCGCTACGGCGCCTGGTTCAACCGCGCCGCCGCCGCCTCACCGGGGCTGCGCGAGCAGACGAGGGTGGACGGTCGGCCCGCGCCGAGCGGCCGCTGACGCACGGTCCGCGACCGCGGGCGGCCGCTGCCGGCCTGCGTCAGTGCTGCCGCGGCTTCGCCACCGAGAGCAGGTAGTTCGCGTACTCCTCCAGCGCCGCGTCGGCCTGGGCGTCGTCGCGGTCGAGCAGCCAGGTGAGGGTGAGCCCGTCCAGGACGCCCAGGGCGAGGCGGGCCAGCACCGGCAGCGGGACGCTCCACTCGATGCCGGCGAGCTGGGCCATGGTCTCCAGCGAGGAGTGCGAGACCTCCAGGTAGTGCTGGTACTGACGGCGGGCCAGCTCGGCCAGCTCGGGCTGGCGCAGGGCGTACTGGGTGAGCTCGTAGGTGAGCAGGTGCTCGTCGGGGTGCTGGCGGATCCGGTCCCAGTAGGCGTGCAGCGTGGTGCGCACCACCTCCTCGGTCGGTGCGCCCTCGGCCACCGAGGCGACCGCCGGGCCCAGCGCCCGCACCATGATCCGCTCGATCACGCTCTGCAGCAGCTCCTCCTTGGAGCGGAAGCAGTAGTGGAAGGCGCCCAGCGGCAGCCCGGCCTCGCCGACGATGGCCCGGGTGGTGGTCCGGGCGACGCCGTCGCGGATCATGACCCGGATCGCCGCCTCGATCAGCTCTTCGCGGCGCTCGTCCGCCGAACGACGGGTCATGCGGGGCTCCCAGGATCTTGGACGTCTTCCAGGTCGGGCACGTTACCCCACCCGGACCCCGGCCCACCCGCACGGACCCCGGCCCGCTCCGCGGGAGGTCCGCCGGGCCCGCACGGAGCCGGGCCGGCCTCACACGAAGGTCCGGCCCTCGCCGCGGTAGGTCGGCACTTCGTCGACGATCCGGCCGTCCTCGACCAGGTGCAGCCGGTCCACCCGCTCGCACAGCTCGCCGGCCTTGGCGTGCCGGAACCAGACCCGGTCGCCCAGCCGCAGGCCGTCCGCCGCCCGGCCGACCAGCGGCGTCTGCACCTCGCCCGCACCCTCGGCGGGCAGCAGGCGCAGGCCGCTCGGCCAGACCGGGGTGGGCAGCCGGTCGGCGCCGGCGGGACCGGAGGCGATCCAGCCGCCGCCGAGCACGGTCACCATCCCCGGCGCGGGCCGGCGCGAGACGGTGAGCGCGAAGTGGGCTGCCGGGCGCGGCGAGAACGCGCGGTAGTGGTCGAAGAGCACGGGGGCGTAGACGCCGGAGCCGGCGGCGAGCTCGGTGACGGCCGCCTCGGCCGCGGTGGACTCCAGGCTGCCGGTGCCGCCGCCGTTGACGAACTCCAGGTCGGCCAGCGCCTGCACCGCCCGCACGGCCGCCGAGCGCCGGTCGGCCAGCTCGCGGCGGGACAGGTGCTGCACCAGCCGCACGCCGTTGCGCAGCAGCGGCTGGTCGGGGCGGTTGTCGGCGAGGCCGGCGATCTGGCCCTCGTAGGACATCACGCCGACCAGGTGCAGCTTGGGCCGGGCGAGCACGGCGCGGGCCAGCGCGGCGGCGGCCTGCGGGGCGTGCAGCGGGGAGCGGCGCATGCCGAGGTGCACCCGGCCGCCGAGCAGCCGCAGCGAGGCGTCCAGGTCGAGGCAGACCCGCAGCCGCGGCCCGCCGTCGACCGCGGCGGCGTCGAGCAGGTCGAGGTGCTCGACACTGTCCACCATCAGGGCCACCCGGGTGGCGGCCCGCTCGTCCGCGGCGAGTCCGCGCAGTGCCTGCGGGTCGGCGCAGGGGTAGCCGACCAGGATGTCCCCGAGCTCCTCGTCCAGCGCACCGGCCAGCCAGTGCGCCTCGGGCACGGTGAAGGCCATCACGCCGTCGAAGCCCGGCACCCGCAGCACCCGCTCGATCAGACCGCGGCAGCGCAGCGACTTGCTGGCCAGCCGGATCGGCTTGCCGCCGGCCCGGCGGACCAGCTGGGTGGTGTTGGCGTGCAGCGCGTCGAGGTCGACCACCGCGAACGGCGGGGTCAGTTCGGCGGTGGCGCGGCGCAGGTGCTCGGTGCTCAACGGACGGTCCTCTCCTCGGCCCGGCGCGACGCGGGGGGTGGCGGCAACCCTGGCCCGGCGGGGCGGGCAAGTCAAGAGTCTTGGACGCTTGACTTGGACAACCGACCAAGTTCATTCTTCCTCGCAATCACCGGGCCTGGACGCCAGGCCGGGACGCCGGACCGGGACACCGGGCGGCAGGCCGAGCCGAGAGGACCCCGGACATGACGGGCGAGTGGCGCAACTGGTCGGGCAACGAGCGGGCGCGGCCGGCGCGGACGCTGGCCCCGCAGGACGCCGGCGAGGTGGCCGCGGCCGTGCTCGCCGCCGTGCGGGAGGGCTTGCCGGTCAAGGCGATCGGCTCGGGACACTCGTTCAGTCCGGCCGCCGTCGCGCCCGGCGTGCAGCTGCGGATGGACCGGCTGGACGAGCTCGTCGAGGTCGACCCCGGCACCGGCCTGGTCACGGTCGGCGCCGGCATGCCGCTGTGGAAGCTGAACCCGGTGCTGGCCGAGCACGGGCTGGCGATGGAGATCCTCGGCGACATCGACCGGCAGACCGTCTCCGGGGCGATCTCCACCGGGACGCACGGCTCCAGCCTGCGGTTCGGCGGCATCGCCACCCAGGTGCGGGCCCTCGAGCTGGTGCTGGCCGACGGCACGCTGGCCCGCTGCTCGGCCGAGGAACGGCCGGACCTGTTCGCCGCCGCCCGGGTGGGCCTGGGCGCGCTCGGGGTGATCACCCGGGTGACCCTGCAGTGCGTGCCGCTGTTCGCCCTGCACGCCCGGGACACCGCGCTGCCGGTCGCCGAGGTGCTCGACCAGGTGCACGAACTCGCCGAGGGCAATGACCACTTCGAGTTCTTTTGGTTCCCGCACAGCGAGACCGCGCTGACCCGCCGGTTCACCCGGCTGCCCGGCGACACCGAGCTGCGTCCGGTCCCCGCCCTCACCCGCCGGCTGGACGACGCGCTCAACGGCCCCGGCTTCGAGGCGCTGTGCCGGATCGGCACCCGGTTCCCCGCCGCGGTGCGCCCGATCGCCCGGTTCGCCGCCAGGGCGATGTCCGCCCGCGAGTGGACCGACCTGTCCTACCGGGTCTTCGCCTCCCCGCGCGAGGTCCGCTTCCTGGAGGGCGAGTTCGCCATCCCGCAGGAGCACACGGTGGACGCGCTGCGGGAGATCCGGCAGTGGATCGACCGGCACGACGAGCGGGTCTCCTTCCCGCTCGAAGTGCGCTTCGTCGCCGCCGACGACATCTGGCTCTCCACCGCCCACGGGCGGCGGAACTGCTACATCGCCTTCCACCAGTACCACCGGATGCCGCACGAGCGGTACTTCCAGGCCTGCCAGCGGATCCTCGCCGACTACGGCGGCCGCCCGCACTGGGGCAAGATGCACGACCTGACCGCCGCGGAGCTGCGCCCCCGGTACCCGCACTTCGACGACTTCCGCACGGTCCGCGACAGCGTCGACCCCACCGGTGTCTTCGCCAACCCGTACCTGGACCGGGTGCTCGGGCCGGCCCCGAAGGCGCCGTAGGGGGACCGCGGGAGGCCTCCGGGAGACCCTCGTGAGCCCCCGGGAACCTAAAGCGTCGGTAAAGCGTTCGGGTCTGAGACGGCAGGCTAGGCTGCCCCTCCGGGGGCGGCCCACCACGCGCGGCCCGCGCGACCCACCCGACCCATCCCCTTCCCGGAGGAACAGGCCTTGCACATCGACGAGTGGATCCAGAGCGTGCCGCCCGGCGCGGTGTACGCGCTGGTCGCCCTGATCATCGGCGTGGAGAGCCTGGGCATCCCGCTGCCCGGGGAGATCGCGCTGGTCACGGCGGGTGTGCTGGCGTCGAAGGGCGTGGTCAACCCGGTCCTGCTGGCCGTCTGCGCCAGCGCCGGGGCGATCCTGGGCGACTCGATCGGCTACGCGATCGGCCGCAAGGGCGGCAAGCCGCTGTTCGAGAAGCTCGGGCGGAGGTTCCCCCGGCACTTCGGGCCCGACCACCTGGCCACCGCCGAGAAGGCCTTCCACAAGTGGGGCATGTGGGCGGTCTTCTTCGGCCGCTTCGTCGCGCTGCTGCGGATCTTCGCCGGCCCGCTGGCCGGCGCGCTGAAGATGGCCTACTGGCGGTTCCTGGTCGCCAACGTGCTCGGCGGCGTCATCTGGGCCGGCGGCACCACGATCGCGGTCTACTACATCGGCAAGGCGGTGGAGAAGTACCTGCAGAGCTTCTCCTACGCGGCGCTCGCGCTGGCCGCCGTCGGCGGCGTCGTCTCGGCCCTGGTGATCAAGCGCCGGGCCGCCAAGGCGAAGGCGGCCCACCGGGCCGGATCCGACGAGGCCGCCCCGGCCCAGGAAGGCAGTGCCGCCCGGGTCGGCGCCGCTGAGTGATCGTCAGCCCCGCGTAGGATCGTGATCGACACCGATCGGCGAGACAGCGGAGGTTCCGATGACCCAGCAGCAGTGGAGCGCGGTGGACGCGTACCTGGACGAGGCGCTGGTGGGTGAGGACGCGGCGCTGACCGCCGCGCTGGAGACCAGCGCCAAGGCGGGCCTGCCCGCGATCGCCGTCTCGCCGACCCAGGGCAAGCTGCTCCACCTGCTGGCGGCGAGCATCGGTGCCCGCCGGATCCTGGAGGTCGGCTCGCTCGGCGGCTACAGCGCGATCTGGATGGGCCGCGCGCTGCCCGCCGACGGCCGGCTGGTCTCGCTGGAGATCTCCCCGGCGCACGCCGCCGTGGCCCGGGCCAACCTGCACGAGGCGGGCCTGGAGAAGGTCGCCGAGGTGCGCACCGGCCGCGCCGCGGACAGCCTGGCCGAGCTGGTCGACGACCGGGCCGAGCCCTTCGACCTGGTCTTCATCGACGCCGACAAGCCGAGCAACCCGGAGTACCTGGAGTGGGCCCGCAAGCTCACCCGGCCCGGCTCGCTGATCATCGTCGACAACGTGGTCCGCGGCGGCGCGCTGGCCGATGCCGACAGCACCGACCCGGCGGTCGTCGCGGTCCGCCGGATGCACGCGATGGTGGCGGCCGACCCCGGGCTGGAGGCGACCGCCGTGCAGACCGTCGGCAGCAAGGGGTACGACGGCTTCACCCTGATCCGGGTCACCGCCACCGCCTGACGGTCGGAGTGGGAGAACCGCTCGGGCC
>NZ_JBHYKG010000163.1:0-19188 GCF_042741245.1 Kitasatospora sp. NPDC058965 | reverse complement strand
CCGCCGGCCCGCCCGCCCCGCCCGGTCCCACCGGCACCGGTGCGGCCGCCGGGAGCTGGATCGCCGAACTCGCCGAGATCCCGCACACGGCGGACCCGGCCGAGCGCGACCAGGAGCTCGCCGACCTGCAGCAGCAGGTGCCCGGCGCCACCCTGATCGACAGCGACGGCTGGGCCTCGCTGCCGCCCGGCCACTGGATCGTGCGCGCCCCGGGCGAGTTCGCCAACGGCTACGAGGCCCTCGCCGCCTGCGCCGGGTACGGATCCGACCAGTGCACCGGCCGGTACCTCAGCCACGACCGCGCCGACCAGGGCTACGCCTGCGAGGCCGGCCCGACCCCGGACCCGGAGAGCTGCCGCCGCCCGACCGGGGGCGCATCCGGCAGCTGAGCCGACGGCAGGACCGCGCCGCCGGGCCGCCCCCCTGCTCCGCCGACGGACCGTCACCCGGGGTCCGCCGCCCGCCTCACCCCGCGGGCTGCCAGCCGAGGGCCGGGCCCAGGCGGGTGGCGGTGTCGGTGAGGATCTGCACGTAGTCCTCGGGCTCGAAGGTGAACGGCAGCGCGAACGCCACCTCCTCGACCTCGCGGAACGCCGCGTGGGCGGACAGCGCCTCGGCCAGCTGCGCGGAGCTGCCGACCAGGTCCGGGGCGAACATCAGGCGGGCCGGGCCCTGCGGCGCGGTGGTGCGCGCGCTCCGCCGCCGGGCGTACTCCTCGTACTTGGCGCGCTGCGCGGGCGTGGCGCTGTCGGTGGGGATGACCACCAGGCCCTGGGACACCCGGGCGCGGTCGCCGTCGGGGTGCGCGGCGCGGAAGGCCCGGATGTGCGCGAGCTGGATCTCGGCGAACTCCCGCGGCTCCTCCGCCTGCTCCGCCTTCACCACGCTGCTGGTCAGCAGGTTCATCCCGTGCTCGCCGGCCCAGCGCGCCGACCGCAGGCTGCCGGCGCCGTACCAGAGGCGCCGGATCAGGCCCGGGGCCTGCGGCTGGACCAGGTCGGAGTACTCCTCGGTGCCGCGGAACCCGGTGACCGGTTCGCCGCGCACGAAGTCGAGCAGCCGCCGCACCCGCTCGTGGCCGAAGTCCTCGGCCGCCGCGCTGTCCGGGTAGAGCGCCGCCTTGACCTGGTCGTAGTGGATCGGCGGCCCCACGCTGACGCCGGGGTTGAGGCGGCCGCCGGAGAGCAGGTCGACGGTGGCCAGGTCCTCGGCCAGCCGCAGCGGGTTCTCCCACCCGAGCGGGATCACCGCCGTGCCGAGCTCGATCCGGCTGGTGCGCTGGGAGGCCGCCGCCAGCACGGCGACCGGCGAGGAGATGCCGTACTGCAGGTGGCGGTGCCGCACCCAGGCACTGTCGAAGCCCAACCGCTCCCCCAGCTCGATGAGTTCGAGGGTCGCGCGGTGGCCCTGACCCGGATCCGCCGGGTCGAACAGGCCGATGGTCAGGAAGCCGAGCTTGCGCAGCGGTCGGTTCGTCTGGGGCACGCCCGCCACCCTCACACGCCCGGGGTCCGTGGGACAACCACCCCGCGGGGATCGTCATCCGCGGACACACCGCCGTCACCTGCGGCGCGGCGCGGCCGGCTGCGGCACTGCGCGGTCAGGCCTGCAGGGCCGGGTGCGGCATCTGCCACCCGGCGGCGAGCCGGGACGGGCGGAGGTTCTCGCCGCCGCCGAAGAACTCGCAGAACTTCATGATCAGCGGGTCCCAGCCGACCGGGTCCACGTGCCGGGTGCCCGGCAGGACCAGGCTCTCCTCGACGTGCGCGCGCAGGACCTCCAGCTGGAAGGCGGTGGCGACCGGCTCCGGGACACCGAAGGGCTGCGCGGAGACGAGCCGGGCCTCCAACTGGATCGGGCACTGCGCGACCCGGGGCGCCCGGACCAGGTCCGCGGGCTGCTCGGTGAACCCCGCGAGGGCGAACTTGTCCGGCTCGTACCGGTAGCCCTGCGCGGCCCGGGTGGGCGAGACGACCGGGCGGCCGGTGGTGAGCGCGATCCGGTCGACGGCGTCGGCCAGTGCGGCGGAGGGCAGGTTGAGCACGCACTCGCCCTCGCGGAGCAGGTTCTCGGTCGTCCGGCTGCTGTTGCCCATCCCGAGCATGCAGGTCTGACCGAGCCACCACGCGGAGGACATCGGGGCGAGGTTGGCGGTGCCGTCCTCGTTGCGGGTGCTGATCAGGACGACCGGGGTACCGAAGTAGAGGACCTTGAGGCCGGGGACGACGTGCACGGGTTCGCCTTTCGCGGTGGCTGCCGGGGACGGGCCCGCGCTCACCTCCGGGCCCGGTCACGACTCTGCCCGGCACCGCCGTGCGCCGCTGGCGGGATCCGGACCTGGCGTTCCGCGGCCCGCGTCCGACGACCCCTCAGGCCCCGTCCGCCCGGGCCCCGTCCGCCAGCAGGGAACGCACCATCAGCTCCCCCAACTCGCCTTCCCGAAGGCCGGGTTCGGGGACGACCGCGAACCGGTAGCGCTGTGAGGCGAGCAGCGAGATCAGCCACCAGGCACCGGTCTCGGGGGACAGGTCGGCGCGGATGCTGCCGTCGCGCTGGCCTTGGGCGAGCAGGTCGGCCAGGGCCTCGGCGACGCGGCGGTTGCCCTGGCGGGCGGCGTCGAGCACGAGCGGTTCGGCGGTCAGGGTCATCGCGTCGTCGAACAGGACGCCGAGGGTGCCGCGGGCGTGCACCTGGGTCAGGTGTCCGGGGGCGAGCAGCTCGGTCAGCCAGGCGCCGACGCTCGGGCTGCGGCCGGCCCACTCCCGCAGCGCGGCGTCCAGCTGCGCGGCGGCGTGCTCCAGCACGGCGGCGAACACGGCGGCCTTGGAGCCGAAGTTCTGGAAGACGACCGGCTCGCTGACGCCCACCCGCCGGGCGACCTCGGACATCTTGCCGCGCTGGTAGCCGGCCTCGGAGAAGACCTCGGTGGCCGCCGCGAGGATCAGCGCCCTGCGGTCGGCCGGCTTGAGGCGCGGCCCGCGGGGGCGCCTGGTGGGTGGGGTGGGCGGGCTGGCGGCGGAGTCGGACACGTCCGCATCCTATCCGGCCCTTGCCAACAAACTTAGTGACGACTAAGTTCAGAGTTACTTAGTCGCCACTAAGAACGTTGTCGCGACCTCGCGACACGTCGTTCCACCACGTCAAGAGTCGTTCCACCACGTCAAGAACGGAGTCCGGCATGGAACTCGCGCGTTTCCTGCACGGCAGTGCGGACGCCCGCACCGGCGGGCAGACCCTCACCCACGGCCGCGCCTACGAGGCCTTCGGCAACGTCTTCTTCCTCGGCCACCGCCGCCGGGTCTTCACCCGCCTCGCCGAGCTCAGCGGCGCCCGCCCGGGCGACCGGGTCCTCGACGTCGGCTGCGGCACCGGGTACCTGACCCTGCGGATGGCCGACGCCGTCACGTCGACCGGCCAGGTGCTGGGCCTGGACCCGGCCCCCGAGGTGCTGGCCCACGCCCGCCGCCGGGCCGCCGGCCGACCGCACTGCAGCTTCGCCGACGGCATCGCCGAGCAGCTCCCCGGCCCGGGCGGCGAGTACGACGTGGTGGTGAGCAGCCTGATGATCCATCACCTCCCCGAGGACGTCCGGGCCCGCGCGGTCGCCGAGATGTACCGCGTGCTCCGCCCGGGCGGCCGCCTGCTGCTCGCCGACTTCCGTCCGCCCGCCAACCCCGCCGCCCGCCACCTGGTGGGCGCGGTCACCGGGCCGGTGATGGAGCACAACCCGGTGCACCTGCTCGAACCCCTGGTGCGCGACGCCGGGTTCGACGGGATCGGGACCGGCGACCTGCAGCCGTGGATCCACTACGTCCGCGCCGCCAAGCCCGGGACCCGCCGGTGACCGCCCCGCGCGCCAACCGCGCGTTGCGCGTCGCCGCCCTCGTGCTGGTCCCGGCCGGCCTGCTGCTGCACCTGTGGCTCGGGACCAAGGTGCCACTGCTCGCCGTCCCGGTCGGTCTCGCCTGCCACGGCGCCGCCGTCCTCGGCGCCCGCCGCTGGCTGCGCGGGCAGCAGCGCCGGGCCGGCGGCTGACGGCCGCCGACCAGGCGCCGCGGTCGCGGTGGCGGGACGTCAGGTGCGGAACAGCGCCACCTTCAGCGCCCCGCTGGTGCCGGCGCCGGCGAACACGTCGTAGGCGTCCGGCATCTCGTCCAGGCCGAACCGGTGGGTGACCAGGCCGGAGACGTCGAGCCGGCCGGCCGCCAGCATGTCGAGCAGCAGCGGGGTGCTGCTGGTGTCGACCAGGCCGGTGGTGACGGTGAGGTTCCGGATCCACAGGTCCTCGAGGTGCAGGGTGGCCGGGCGGCCGTGCACGCCGACGTTGGCGACCCGCCCACCGGGGCGGACCACGCGGGTGCACAGCTCGAAGGTTTCGGGCACCCCGACCGCCTCGATCGCCACGTCCGCGCCCAGCCCGTCCCGGCTGAGCGCGCGGATCGCGTCGGCGTCGGCCGTGCCCGCGGCCACCGTCTCGTCGGCACCGGCCCGCTTGGCGGCCGCCAGCCGGCTCTCCGCCAGGTCGACCACGACGATCCGGCCGGGGCTGTACAGCCGGGCGCAGGTCACGGCCGCCAGGCCGATCGGCCCCGCCCCGACGATCACCACCGTGTCCCCGGGGGCGACCCGGCCGTTGCGGATCCCGACCTCGAAGGAGGTGGGCAGGATGTCGGCGAGCAGCAGCGCGTCCTCGTCGCTCACCGCGGCCGGCAGCCGGTGCAGCGAGTTGTCCGCGAACGGGACCCGGACGTACTCGGCCTGGGTGCCGTCGACCAGGTGCCCCAGGATCCAGCCGCCACCGCCGGTGCACTGGCCGTACACCCCCTGCCGGCAGTACGCGCACCGCCCGCAGGCGCTGATGCAGGAGACCAGGACCCGGTCCCCGGCGGCGAACGCGCGCACGCCGGCACCGGTCTCGACGACCGTGCCGACCGCCTCGTGGCCCAGCACCCGGCCCTCGGTGACCTCCGGCACGTCGCCCTTGAGGATGTGCAGGTCGGTGCCGCAGATGGTGACCGCGTCGATCCGGACCACCGCGTCCTCCGGCTCGCGGAGGGCCGGGTCCGGCACGGTTCCCCAGGTGCGGCGGCCGGGACCGTGGAACGTCAGTGCCTTCATCGTGCCTCACTCCAGACGACTCGCTCGGCTGTTGTCACCAGCCTTCTCCACCCGGGCCCGGCCCGCACGGGGCCGACCGGACCCGGCGGCCGGCCCGACCGGCCCAGGGCGGGCGGGGCCGCCCCGGCGCTCCTACGCTGGGCAGGGAACCCGGGCCCCTCGGAGGTGGCGGTGGAAAGCTCCGGTCAGCAGGACCCGGCACCGGTCCCGCAGCTGCGGCTGGACGAGCTGCTCGACGAGTTGCAGACCCGGCTGGACGCGGCGCGCGGCACCCGGGACCGGGTGCACAGCCTGCTGGAGGCGGTCCTGGCGGTCGGCCGGGACCTGGAGCTGTCCCAGGCGCTGCGCCACATCGTGGAGGCCGCCGTCACCCTGGTGGACGCCGAGTACGGGGCGATGGGGGTGATCGGCGAGGACCAGCGGCTCTCCGAGTTCATCCCGGTCGGGGTGTCCGACGAACAGGTCCTGGCGATCGGCAACCTGCCCACCGGCCACGGGCTGCTGGGCGAGCTGATCCGCCATCCGCACGCCCTGCGGCTGCCCCGGATCGGTGACCATCCGGCCTCCTACGGCTTCCCGGCCCACCACCCGCCGATGCACAGCTTCCTCGGCGTGCCGATCCGGATCCGCGACCGGGTCTTCGGCAACCTCTACCTGACCGAGAAGCGCGGCGGTCGCGAGTTCGACGCCGAGGACGAGGCGGTGCTGTCGACCCTCGCGGTGGCGGCCGGCGTGGCGATCGACAACGCCCGGCTGTACGCGCAGGCGCGGCTGCGCGAGCGGTGGATCAGTGCCGGTGCGGAGGTGACCCGCAGTCTGCTGTCGGGCAGCACCGAGCACGAGGTGCTGGACCTGATGGTCGCCCGGGCGAGCGCGATCGCCGGCGCGGACCTGGCCGTGGTGGCGCTGCCGGTGGCCGGCACGGAGGAGTTGGCGGTGCGGATCGCCGTCGGCCTGGGTGCCGAGACCCACGCCGACCTGGTGCTGCCGCTGTCCGGCTCCTTCGTCGGCGCGGCGGCGCTGACCGGCGGGCTGGTGGTCAGCGCGGACGTGCAGCGGGATCCGCGGATCACGGCCGGCCCGCCGCGCTGGGCGGGCCTGGGACCCGCCGTGGCGGTGCCGATCGGCACCGCCGGGGACGGCGTGCACGGGGTGCTGATGCTGGCCCGCGCGGCCGGGCGGCCGCTCTTCGAGGAGGACGAGTCGGGTCCGCTGGCCGGGTTCGCGGCGCAGGCGGCGGTCGCCATGGAGCTCGCGGAGCGCCGCCGCGACTCCGAGCAGCTCGCCCTGGTGAGCGAGCGCGACCGGATCGCCCGCGACCTGCACGACCTGGCCATCCAGCGCCTCTTCGCCACCGGGATGACGCTGCAGGGCGCCACCCGTTTCATCGACCACCCGGAGGCGACCGACCGGGTGCTGCGCGCCATCGACGACCTGGACGAGACGGCGAAGACCATCCGGGCCAGCATCTTCGGCCTCCGCTCCCGGGACACCGGCCCGCAGGCGGTGGGGCTGCGCGCCCGCGCGGTGGCGGTGGTCGAACGGGCGGCCGGGGCGCTCGGCTTCTCCCCCGCGCTGCGGATGACCGGGCTGCTGGACGCGACCGTTCCGGCCCCGCTGGCCGAGGACGCGCTGGCGGTGCTGGAGGAGGCGCTGGCCAATGCGGCCAAGCACGCCCGGGCCGACACCGTCGAAGTGGCCCTGGACGCCGGGGCCGAGCTGGTCGTCACCGTGGCGGACAACGGCGTCGGCCTGCCCGAGGGCGGGCGCCGCAGCGGGCTGGTGAACCTGGCCGAGCGGGCCGCCGCGCACGGCGGCAGCTTCGCGGCACGGCCCCGGCCGCAGGGCGGCACCGAGCTGGTCTGGCGGGTGCCGCTCGGCTGACCGTGCGGTGCCCGGTCAGGCCGCAGGGTCCGCGGGGGCCGTCCCGCCCGGCCGGTCGATCCGGTCGGTCACCGCCACCACCCCGTCCACCGCCCGGCACAGCCGCACCACGATCGGCGCCAGGTACGGCTGGTCCACCGAGCCGCTCAGCACCACCCGGCCCTGGTCCACCTCGACCCCCACCGCCGCCGGGCTGACGCCCGCCACCTGTCCCAGCACCTCCTCGACGATCTCCTGACGGATCGCCCGGTCACTGCGCAGGAAGACCCGCAGGACGTCGGCACGGCTGACGATCCCCACCAGGCGGCCCGCCGTGTCCACCACCGGCAGTCGCTTCACCCCGCGGCGCTGCATCGTGCGTGCAGCTGCCACCACCGTCGCGTCCGCGCCGATGCAGACGGCCGGACTGCTCATCAGCTCCCCCGCCGTCACCCGCTCGCCCGCCGGCGCCGACGGGCCCGCCAGCGCTCCGGCGGGGTCGTCCTGGGCCGCCTGGGTGCACATCAGGTCCGCCTCGGACACCACGCCGACCGGGCGCCCGTCGGCGTCCACCACGGGAACTGCCGTGATCCCGGACTCCGCCAACAGGGCCACGATCTCCCGGAACCCCGTCCCCGGCGAGACCCGGACCACCTCACTGGTCATCACCTCAGTGACCGGACGGTGCCTCATCGCGGACCTCCTGATCCTCCGTCGACGCCACGGCCGTGTCGTCCGTCTCCCAGCGCAGCCGGTCGACGAGGCCGACCAACCCCTCGATCCCGGCCACGGCCAGGCAGAGCGCAGCGGCGTCCGACCGGGTCCTGGTCCGGCCCGCCAGCACCAGTCGGCCACGCTCGCAGTCGACCCGGAGCGCACCGGGGGCCACCCCGGACCCGGGGGCGAGGGCCACCGCGAGGGCCTGGTCGCGGAGGGCGTCGTCCTCGCGGCGCAACGCCTCCAGCAGGTCGTGCGGGCCGAGCAGGCCGACCAGGCGGCCCTGGTCGTCGACCACCGGCAGGTGGTGCAGCGAGGCCCGGTCCAGGACGGCCAGCGCCTGCACGATCCCCTGGTCCTGCGTCACGCTGACGGCCGGCGCGGTCATCAGCGCGCCGGCCAGGATGCTCGGGGGTCCCTGATCGGGCGCGGCGTAGGCCGCGAGCAGGTCGGACGCGGCGACCACCCCGGCCACCGTGCCGTCCGGGGCGACCACCGGGAGGATGCCGCGCCGGGTGGCCGTGAGGGCGGCCACCATGGTGGAGAAATCGGTGTCGGGGGTGACCGCCACGGCGGGCCGGCTCATCACCGACCGGACCGTGGTCGGGGCGGCCGGCTCCCGACTCGTGCCGTCGAGCACGCTCTGGACCATCTGGCTCACTCCTGTGCGCAGGGCTGCGGTGGCCGCCGCAGCCGGGCGTGGATGTCGTCGACTCGCGGCTGACGCTCCCAGCCTCGCCCCGTACCGCCCTGGGGCGCGAGGGCCGATCGGCTCCGGCTCCGGGGCCCTGCGCACCCGGTACCCGGGAGACGGTGCCCGTCCGGCCCGACCGGCGGGACCAACGGCCCCGGGCGCGGAGCGCCGGCACGCCCCAGGCTGGAGGTGTCCCTCCTCGCCCAGCGCGAGGCCGCACCGTCGGGAGCGACCATGACCACCTCCGCCGTCCGGCGTCCCGTCGTCCTCGGCGTCGACGCGGACCGTCCCAGCCTGCCGGCCCTCGCCTGGGCCGCCGACGAGGCGGACCGCCGTGGGCTGCCGCTGCGGCTGCTGCACTGCGCACCGCCGTTGTTGGGGGACCTGTCCGGGTCCGGCCGGCACGCGCTGCTGGTGCAGCGCGGGCAGGAGGCGCTGGACCGGGCCGCCGTCTTCGTCCGGGAGCGCCGACCGGGGGTCGAGCTGACCGTGGCGCAGGAGGAGGACTACCCCGACTGGTGCCTGGTCGAGCAGTCCAAGGAGGCATCGATGGTGGTGCTCGGCTCACGGCACCTGGGCCGGATGGCGCAGCTCGCCGGGGGGCACTCGGTCGTGCTGCCGGTGAGCGCCCAGGCGCCGTGTCCGGTCGTCGTGGTCGGCGCGCCCGAGCACGTGGAGCAGCAGCCGCCCTACGTGGTGGTCGGTGTGGACGGGAGCGCGACCTGCCGGTCGGCGATCGACTTCGCCTTCGACCTGGCCGCGGAGCGCCACGCGGCGCTGCGCGCCGTCTGGGTGCTGGAGGCCCCGCACTTCGGGCCGCGCGACCCGGCCGGGGCGGAACGGGAGTGCCGTCGGCGCCTCGCCGAGGTCACGGCCGGTCGCCGGAGTACCCACCCCGACGTGGAGCTGACCCACGAGGTGCTGCACGGGCATCCCGTGGAGGAACTGGCCGAGGCGGCGACCCACGCGCTCGCGGTGGTGGTCGGGCGGCGCGGCCGCGGCGGCTACACCGGCATGCGGCTCGGTTCGGTGCCGCACGGCCTGCTGCACCGGGCCCGCTGCCCGGTGGTGACGGTGCCCGGGAGCTGACGGCGGTGGGTCCGGGCGGGCACCACCGGTGGGCCGAACGGCCCTCCTCCGTGGCGGGCCACCGTCCTACCGTCGAGAGGGGGCCGGAACACCGAGCCCCTGCCGAGTCGAGGGACGGAGTGACGGGCCATGCGCGCAGTGATCGTCTACGAGAGCGTGTTCGGCACCACCAAGGAGGTGGCCGAGGAGATCGCCGCCGGGATCCACGACGCGCACCCGGACGCCGCCGTGGAGTGCGTCCCGGTGGCCGACGCCGACACCGACCTGACCCGGACCGCCGACCTGCTGGTCGTCGGCGGTCCGACCCACGTGGGCACCATGTCCAGTCACGTGTCCCGGGCGGCGGCCCACCTGCCCGGGATGGCCACCGCCGGCCGGGAGGCGGACAGCTCCGGGCCGGGGCTGCGGGACTGGTTCCACGCCCTGCCGGACGCGCAGAACGGCACCCACGCCGCGGCCTTCGACACCCGCGGCCCGGCCGAGCACCACGCGGGCGCGGCCGGCGGCATCGCCCGTCGTCTGGCCCACCACCACTACGACGTGCTGGCCGACCCCGAGGGCTTCGTGGTGGACGGCATCGACGGTCCGCTGCACCGCGGCGAGCGGGAGCGCGCGCGGCACTGGGGCGCGGCGCTGGTCTGACGGACGGTCGGCGCCGGCCGCGGGCGCGGTCAGCCGCGCCCGGGCCCGGCCCGGTGCGCGGCGAGCGCCTCCCGGACCAGGTCCGCGGCGCGCGGCACCGCCGCGGCCACCGCCGGGCTCAGGCCCTGCCCGATGCCGAAGTCGGCCCCCTCGACGGCGACCACCAGCAGTTCCTCGGGCAGCCGGTCGAGGATCCGGGCCAGGGCGACGGCCTCGCCCAGGCCCAGCCCGTGCGAGCCGGCTCCCGGGCCCTCCGGCACGGGCGCGTCCGCGCGGGCCCGGAGCCGGTGGACGCGGCCGGGCCGGCCCGGGTGCGCGTGCACCGCGTCGACGACGACGGCCAGCGCGGCCCCGTCCCAGAGGTCGATCAGGCGGGTGGGTTCGCCGTCGCAGAGCGCGATCCGGTCGGCCTCGACACCGGCGGCGGTGAGCTCGCCGAGCACCGCGAGGGCCACCCCGTCGTCACGGCGGTACTCGTTGCCGACGCCGATGAGCACGATCCGGTCACCGGCCACGACGCCCCCGGTCCACCGTGAGGGTGAGGAAGTGCGCCGCGCAGGAGATGCAGGGGTCGTAGCTGCGGATCACCTGCTCGCACTGCCGGGTCAGCTCCGCGTCGTCCAGGTGGAGCCGGGACTGGACGAAGGTGCGCAGGTCGGCCTCGACGGCGGCCTGGTTCTGCGCGGTCGGCGGGACGATGACGGCGCGTCGGACCAGGCCGTCCCGGTCCAACTCGTAGCGGTGGTAGAGGAGCCCGCGCGGGGCTTCGGTGGCGCCGTGGCCGGTGCCCGCCCGGGCCGGCACCGGGACGGCGGGTGCGGGCGGCGGCCGGTACCGCTCGATGACCCGCTGGGCCTCGGTGACCGCCCACAGCACCTCGACCGCGCGGATCAGGATGCTGCGGAACGGGTTGCGGCACATCGGGCCGAGGCCGGCCTGCGCGGCGAGGGTCCGCAGCTCCTGCGGCAGGGCGGAGCCGTTGAGGTTCCAGCGGGCGATCGGGCCGGTGAGGTGGGGCCGGCCCGCCAGCGTGGCGTGCAGCGCCGTGGAGTGCGGCACCTGGTGCTCGCGGACCCGGTCGGGGAAGTCCGGCAGCGGGAACGGGCCGCTCCCCGTGGTGGTCGGCGTGCCGGAGTCGATGGCGTAGCCGGTGGTCGCGCCGAGCGCGAGCATCTCGTGCTCCACGGTCAGCTCCGGGAACTCGAACCCGGCCACCCAGCCGAGGGTGTCCTGCGCGTCCGTCCTCGCCTGCCGCAGCAGAGCGGCCAGGCGCCCGAGTTCCGCCGCGGTCGGCAACCGGTGGAACCCGCCGAGGCGGACGTTCACGGGGTGGATCGCCCGGCCGCCCAGGGTCTCGACGATCTCGTTGCCGGCCTTCTTCAGCCGCAGCCCGCGCTGCAGCAGCTGCGGCGCGGTGCGCGCCAGCGCCAACGCGTCGGGCAGCCCCAGGAAGTCCGGGGCGTGCAGCAGGTACACGTGCAGGGTGTGGCTCTCGATCCACTCACCGCAGTACAACAGCCTCCGGAGCTCGGCCAGTTGGCCGTCCACCACGACCCCGCAGGCGTCCTCCACCGCGCGGCAGGCGCTCATCTGGTAGGCGACCGGACAGATGCCGCAGATCCGGGCGGTCAGGTCGGGCGGCTCGGTGTGGCGCCGCCCCCGCAGCAGCGCCTCGAAGTAGCGCGGCGGTTCGTAGATCGCGAGCCGCAGGTCCGCCACCCGGCCGTCCTCCACCCGGACGTGCAGCGCCCCTTCGCCCTCCACCCGGGCCAGGGCACCGACGGTGAGCAGGCGTTCGGTGCGGTGGGTCATGACGCGTCCTCCGCGTCCTCCGCGGCCTCCGCGGCCTCCTCGGCCCGTCGGGCCGCCTCGGCGAAGGCGGGTGCCTCGGCGTTGAAGGTGCGGTAGAGGCGGGCGACGTCGGCGTCCGCGAGGCCGTCGCGGCGCAGCAGCGGGAGCAGCGCCCGGGTGTTGGGCCCGCCGTGGCCGGCCGGGCCGGGCACCGGGCCGAAGCAGCCGTAGCAGCCGCGCCCGTAGGCGGGGCAGAGCGCCCCGCAGCCGGCCTGGGTGACCGGACCGAGGCACGGGGTGCCGTGGGCGACGGTGACGCAGGTGGTGCCGCGCAGCTTGCACTCGAAGCAGACGCTGTGGGTCGGGATGTCGGGTTTGCGGTCGGCCAGGTAGGCGGTGACCACCTCCAGCAGCTGCCGCTTGTCGATCGGGCAGCCGCGCAGTTCCAGGTCGACCGGGACGTGGGCGGCGACCGGTGTGGAGCGGTCCAGGCTGTCCAGGTACTCCGGGCGGGCGTACACCACCGCCTGGTACTCGGGCAGGCTCGACAGGTTGCGCAGCGCCTGGACGCCGCCGGCGGTGGCGCAGGCGCCGATGGTCACCAGGTACCGGGACTGCTCCCGGACCCGGCGGATCCGCTCCAGGTCGGCGGCGGTGGCGATCGACCCCTCCACCAACGACAGGTCGTAGGGCGGCGGCAGTTCGCGCCGGCTCGCCTCCAGGAAGTAGCCGATCTCCACCGCCCCGGCGAGGGCGAGGAGTTCGTCCTCCAGGTCGAGCACGGTGAGCTGGCAGCCGTCGCAGGAGGAGAACTTCCAGACGGCCAGGCGGGGTTTGGTCACGGCGGCCACCGCCTCACCGCTCGGGGACCGCGAGCGGGTCCGCGGCCCGGGTCCAGTCCAGGACCGGCCCGTCGCGGCAGAGCAGCAGCGGACCGAGCTGGCAGTGGCCGCACCAGCCGGTGCCGCAGCGCATGTTCCGCTCCAGCGAGAGGTGGACCCGGCCGGCCGGCACGCCGCGCCGGCCCAGCTCGCGCGCGGTGGCCCGCATCATCGGTTCGGGGCCGCACAGGTAGGCGGTGCACCGGTCGGGGCGGTACCCGGCCACGTCCAGCAGTGCGGTGACCAGCCCGACCGGTCCCGGCCAGCCGGGCTCGGGCCGGTCCACGGTGACCAGGACCTCGGCGCGGCTCCGCCAGCGGGGCAGGTCGCCGAGGAAGAGCTGCTCGCCCGGTTCGCGGTAGCCCGCCAGCACGGTGACGGTGCCGAACCGCTCCGACCGCCGCAGGACCTCCTCGATCAGCGGCCGCAACGGGGCGAGTCCGATGCCGCCGGTCACCACCAGCACGTCGTCACCCGCCGGCGGCTCCGGCCAGGCGGTTCCGTAGGGCCCTCGCACGCCGATCCCGTCGCCCGGCTCGGCCCGGCACAGCGCCGCGCTCACCTTGCCGACGGCGCGCACGGTGTGCCGCAGGCGGTCGCCGGGAGTGCCGCTGACCGAGACCGGCACCTCGCCGATCCCGAAGGCGTGCAGCATCCCGAACCGGCCGGGACGGAAGGGTGCCAGTGCGGTCGCCACCGGTTCCAGTTCGAGGGTCACGGTGTCGGCCGTCTCCCGCTCACGGTCCGTCACCCGGTAGGCCACCGGGGTCATGGCGCTCATCGCCCGTCACCGGCCCCCGCGGCCTCCGCCCGGAGCGCGGCCACTTCCTCGGTGATGTCGATGCCGACCGGGCACCAGGCGATGCAGCGGCCGCAGCCCACGCACCCGGACGAGCCGAACTGGTCGTGCCAGGTGCCGAGCTTGTGGGTGAGCCACTGGCGGTACCGGCTGCGGGCGGTGCCCCGCACCGGCCCGACCCCGTGCAGGTACGAGAAGTCGAGCTCGAAGCAGGAGTCCCACCGGCGCCAACGCTCGGCGTGGTCGCCGGTCAGGTCGGTGGTCTCCTCGGTCGTGGTGCAGAAGCAGGTCGGACAGACCATGGTGCAGTTGCCGCAGGTCAGGCAGCGGTCGGCCACCTGGTCCCAGCGTTCGGCGGTCATCGTGCCGGCCATCAGCGCCCGCAGGTCGGTGGGGTCCATCTCGCGCCCCATCCGGCCGGCGGCGTCGGCCACCGCCGCCCGGGCGCGGGCGCCGTCGGTCGGTCGGGTCGCCAGGCCGGCGAGCAGGTCCGCTCCCTCCGGGCTGCCGGCCCGGACCAGGTACCGCAGGCCGTCGGGTTCGACCGTCTCGGTGAGCGCGAGGTCGAAGCCGGCCCCCTCCGGCAGGCCGGGACCGGTGCCCATCGAGGTGCAGAAGCAGACCCCGCCCGGTTCGGTGCACTCGACGACGACCAGGAAGGCGCGGTCCCGGCGCGGTCCGTAGACCGGGTCGCGGTGCGCCCCGCCGGTCAGCACCCGGTCCTGGATCGCGATGGCCCGCAGGTCGCACGGCCGCACCCCGAGGAAGGCGTAGCGGGGCGGCGGCGCATCGTCCTCGCGGACCGTGACGGTGCCGTCCGGCGCGCGGTCGGCCTGCCAGAGCCGGGCCCGGGGCGGGTGCAGGAAGGTCTTCCAGGACTGCGGTCCGGCCGAATGGGCGAACGCGGCCCGGTCGGACCGGCGCTGCACCCGGTAGCCCCCGGGTTCGGTGACCACGCCCCAGCCGTGCGGCAGGTCGGCCGCCGAGCCGAGTTCGGCCAGCACGATCGCACCGTCCGCGAGGGTGGGTCCGATCACGGTGCGCCCGCTCCGGACCAGCGCCTCGACCAGCGCGCCGAGCCCGGCCTCGTCGAGCTCCTGCAGGGGTGCCGGTGTGTTCATCGAACTGCCCTCGTTGCGGTTGGCGGGCGGCTGCCAGGTCCACTCTCCGTCAGGGTCCGCGTCCCCGCTCGGGGGCGGCGCGGTTCAGGAGGCGAACAGGTGCCGGACCCGACGGGCCCCGAGCTGCTCGGCCGCGGCCACCTGCTGCTTGACCGCGGTGAAGCTGTCGGGGGTGACCGAGATCGAGTCGATCCCGGCCCGGACCAGGAAGCGGGTGAACGCCGGGTCGTTGCTGGGCCGCTGCCCGCAGAGGCCGACGTGCCGGCCGGCCGCGTGGGCGGCGGTGATCAGGTGCTCGACGGACCGGATGACCGCCGGGTTGCTCTCGTCGAACAGGGGGGCGAGCAGGTCCGAGTCGCGGTCCACACCGAGGGTGAGCTGCGTCAGGTCGTTGCTGCCGATCGAGAAGCCGTCGAAGCGCTCGGCGAACTCCTCGGCAGGCATGTCGCCACCTCCTGGCCTTCCGGTCCCTGCTGCCACGCTCCCCCCACCGGGCCGCCCGCCGGGCAGGGGCCCGGGGCCCGGCCGTTGGGGCCGATCGACCCCGTTCCCCCGGGACGGCCGGCACGCCCCGCCCCGGGGCCGGGGACCGGTCGGCCCTGCCGCGGGCGCCCGGCGCCGCCCTACGGTGGTGGCGACGACAGCTCCCGGACCCCGGTGGAGGAGACCATGAGCTCCGGCAGCGCAACCGGTCCTGACGTCCGCCCCGCAACCCTGCTGCAGGTGCCGCCGGACGACACGCGGGAGGCGCCCGATCCCCGCGAGCCACTGAACCTGCTCTTCCGTGACCTGCGCACCTCGTCCGACGGCCTGAGCGAGCGCGAGGCCCGCCACCGGCAGACCGTCTACGGTCCGAACGCGCTGTCCCGGCGCGGCGGTCGGCAGTGGCCGCGCGAACTGGCGCAGCAGTTCACCCATCCGCTCGCGGTCCTGCTGGCGCTGGCCGCCGTTCTTCGTCACCCTCACGGCGGGTGGCTGGCACCCCGGTGACCCGGTCGGACCGGGCAGCGCGCTGCACCTGACGTACCAGCGGGCCACCACGGTCACCTGGTTGGGCATCGTCGCCTGCCAGATCGGCACCGCGTTCGCCGCCCGCACCGATCGCGCCCCGCTGCGGGCGATCGGGGTGTTCAGCAACCGGCGGCTGCTGGTCGGGATCGGCTTCTCGCTCGCCTTCGCCGCCGCGATCGTCTACCTGCCGGCCCTGCACCACCTGTTCGGCACTGCCGCGCTCGACCCCGGCCAGCTGGCCACCGTGGCGCCCTTCCCCTTCCTGGTCTGGGGCGCGGACGAACTGCGCCGCGCGCTCGTCCGGCGCCGCGGCGCCACCGCGCCCGCGGCACCGGTCGCCCCGCCCGCGCCCGCCGCACCCGCCGAGGCCACCGGGCACCACCCGCTGACCGTGCTGCTCGCCCGGCACGGCTGGAGCGCCCGGCGTCTCTCCCACGCCCTGGGGGTCGGCGAGCACGCCGCCGCCGAGATCGTCGCCCACGCCCACCGGGTCGCCGCCGAGCACGGCCGTCGCGGGCGCTGAGCCGAGCGGCCCCTCGAAGAGGGACGGTCGGTCCCCCGGGGGGTTCACCACCCTGTGGGAGCCTGGAGCTGTGGGCGTTCCGCCCCGGCAGGAGGGCCGAAACCGTGTCCAGTGCCCTGGTGACCGACCTGTACGAGGTGACGATGGCTCACTCGTACCTGGCGGAGGGGATGACCGCCCCGGCGACCTTCTCGCTGTTCGTCCGCGGGCTCCCGCCCGAGCGCGGCTTCCTGGTCGCCGCCGGCCTGGAGCCGGTGCTCGACCACCTCAGCACGTGGCGGATCGAGGAGCAGGACGTGGCCGTGTTCGCCCGCGTCCTCGACCGCCCCGCGCGGGAGTTCGCCGCGCTGGCCGGAACGCGGTTCACCGGAGACGTGTGGGCGGTGCCGGAGGGTGACCTCGTGCTGGCGGGCGAGCCGCTGCTGGAGGTGACCGCGCCGCTGCCCGAGGCCCAGCTGGTCGAGTCGTACCTGCTCAACCAGGTCTGCCACCAGACCGCGGTGGCGTCGAAGGCGGCCCGCTGCGTGCTGGCCGCCGACGGGCGCCCGGTGGTCGACTTCGCGCTGCGCCGCACCCACGGGGTACCGGCCGGCGAGCAGGCGGCGCGCCTGGGCGCCCTGGTCGGCTTCGCCGGGACCAGCAACGTGGCCGCGGCCGAGCGGTACGGACTGCGGACCGTCGGAACGATGGCGCACTCGTACATCGAGGCGTTCGGCGACGAGGCTGCGGCCTTCCGTGCCTTCGCCCGGACCCACCCCGGCCCGGTGACCTTCCTGGTGGACACCTACGACACCGCGGACGGCGTCGCCACGGCCGCCCGGGTGCTGCGCGAGCTGGGCCTGCACGAGGGCTGCGCGGTGCGGCTGGACAGCGGGGACCTGGGCACCCTGGCCACGACGGCCCGCCGGATCCTGGACGCGGCCGGCCTGCCCGCGGTCCGCATCACGGCCAGCGGCGGCCTGGACGAGTACGGGATCGCCGCTCTCGTCCGCGCGGGGGCCCCGATCGACCAGTACGCCGTCGGCACCCTGGTGGGTGTGGCGGCCGACGCACCGTACCTGGACGCGGCGTACAAGTTGGTCAGCTACGACGGCCGCCCGACGATGAAGCTCTCGACTGCCAAGACCACGGCGCCCGGCGCCAAGCAGGTCTTCCGCGGCCCCGGGTTCGCGGACGTCGTCGCGCTGCGCGAGCAGCCCACCCCGCCGTGCGTCCGGCCGCTGCTGCACCCCGTCATGGCGCACGGCCGGCGACTGGCACCGCCGGACCGCCTGGCCGACGCACAAGCCCGGTTCGCCGCGGGCCTCGCCGAACTCCCCGCCGCCGCACGCCGGATCGACCACCCTGAGCCGCCGCGGGCGGCCTCCTCCGAGCGACTGCGCCGACTGACCGCCGAAGTCCGGGAACGACTCGTCCGAAAGGACCACCGACCATGAGCACCGACACCACCCCCCGTCACCTGCGCACCAAGCGGTGGCAGCTGCGGCTCGACCTCTTCGAGGAGGGCGACACCACGAAGGTGCACGCCGTGCTCGACACCGGCGACAACCTGCTGGAGAGCCGCACCAGCGCGCACCGCAACCCGGGCGACCCGCCCGTGCCGGAGATCGGCGACGAGTACGCCGCCGGCCGCGCCCTGGTCGAGCTCGGCCACCAGTTGCTGCGGGCCGGCCTGATCGACTCCGCCGCCAACGACGCCCCGCGGACCTGAACGCGGCGCCGGGACGGGAGTGGTGGTGCGCGGAACCGCCCCGCTGGGCACGATCCTCGGCGTACCGCTGCGGATCCACTGGAGCGCGCCCGCCCTGGTCCTGTTCTTCGGCTACGGGCTGGCCGGGCAGACGCTGCCCGCCTGGGTCCCGGGCCGCTCCGCCACGGCCTACGCCGTCGCCGGGCTGACCGGCGCGCTCCTGCTGGGCGTGGGCCTGCTGCTGCACGAGACCGCCCACGCGGTCACCGCCCGGCACCACGGCGTCCGGGTCGACGACATGACGGTCTTCGCGCTCGGCGGCGTCACCCGGATGGGCCGCCCGGCCCGTCCGGGTGTCCAGTTCGCGGTGGCCGGGTCCGGTCCGCTGGCCAGCCTGCTCTGCGGCGCAGTGTCGCTGGGCGCCGGGCTCGGCGCGCTCGACCTGGCGCACTGGCGGCTGCCGGCCGCGGTCCTGCTGTGGAACGGCTGGGCCAACCTGCTGATCGGCGGCTTCAACCTGCTGCCCGCCGCCCCGCTGGACGGCGGGCGGCTCCTGCAGTCGGCGCTCTGGCGGCGCGGCGGCGACCGGGAACGCGCCGAACAGGTCGCCGGCCGGGCCGGGCAGACCGCCGGGCTGCTGCTCTCCGCGGTCGGCTTCGTCGCCGTCACCCGCGGCGACGGCGGCGGCTTCTGGCTGGTCCTGGTCGGCCTGTTCGTCTGGTCCTCGGCGCTGGCCGAGGTCCGCCGGGCCACCGCGCTCGCCGCCCTGCGGGGCATGCGGGTGGGCCAGGTGATGTCCGCGCCCGACGTCACCGGTCCGGACTGGCTGACCGCGGACCGGTTCCTGGCCGAGGTGGCGGGGCGGACCGACCAGCCGGTGGTCCCGCTGGTCGACGTCGACGGCCGGCCCAGCGGGCTGGTCGAGCTGGTCCGCCTGTTCGCCCTCCCGCCCGCCCGGCGGGCCGGGGTGCGCGCCCGCGAGCTGGGCCGGCCGCTGCGCGAGTGCCCGCTCGCTGCACCCGAGGACGACCTGGTCGAGGTGCTGGACCGGGCCACCGCCCCGCCGCCGGTCCTGGTCCTGCGGGACGGCGTGCTGGTCGGCGTCGTCACCCTGGCCGACCTCACCACGGCGATCCGGCTGCGCACCCCCGGCCGCCCCGGCGCGAGCTGACCCGCCGTCAGCCCGGCGGCACGCCGTAACCGCCACCGCCCGGGGCGGCTGCGGAACGCCCGACCCGAAGTCCTGCGG
>NZ_JBHYKG010000162.1:0-19256 GCF_042741245.1 Kitasatospora sp. NPDC058965 | reverse complement strand
CGCGGTGTTGGCGCTGCGGGGGGCGCTGCGCCGGGCGGCCGCGGGGCGCGCGCGCGGGCGGGGCGCCCCCACCGGGTCGCCGCGCCGGCGACGCCCGGGCCCCGCTACAGTCCGCCGGCCACCCGCAGGGTCGCGCCCGTGGTGTACGAGGCGTCCGGCGAGAGCAGCCAGGCCACCGCCGAGGCGATCTCCACCGGCCGGCCCGGCCGGCGCAGCGGAATCGCCGGGGCGACCCGGGCCGGGCGCGTCGGCTCGCCGCCCAGCGCGTGGAACTCGGTCTCGACCGTCCCCGGCGCGACGGTGTTCACCCGGATCCCGCGCGGCCCCAGCTCCTTCGCCAGCCCGATGGTGAGCGCGTCGGTGGCCGCCTTGGTGGCCGCGTAGTGCACGTACTCCCCCGGGCTGCCCAGCGTGGCCGCGGCGGAGGAGACGTTGACGATGGCGCCGCCGGCCTCGAAGTCCCGGGCCGCGCGGCGGGCGCAGAGCAGGTAGCCGACCACGTTGACGTCGACCACCCGGCGCAGGTCCTCGGTGCGCAGCTCGGCCAGCGGGCCCTGGACGCTGGTCACGCCGGCGTTGTTCACCAGCCCGGTCGGCTTGCCCAGCGCGGCCTCGGCCTCGTCGAAGAAGGCCTCCACCTGCGCCTCCTCGGCCGTGTCCAGCCGCAGCGCGACCACCCGGGTACCCAGCTCGCGGGCCTGCGCGACCACCTTCCCGGCGGCCACGGCGTCCTGCCGGTAGCCCACGGCGACGTCGTGCCCGTCCGCGGCCAGCCGCAGACAGACCGCCGCGCCGATACCGCGGCCGCCACCGGTGACCAGTGTGACGGGTCGTGACATCCCGGTTCCCCCTTCGAACGGGCCCGGCACGGGGAGACCCGCGGACGGGCCCGCGGACCGGGAACAGTACGTGTACCGGCAGCCTAGTGTCCCGCGCACCGCCAATTCACTCGCCCGTGCCGCGCGGCACTGACAGGATGGCTCCCATGACCGAGCGCGCCGAGACCGCCCGCACCCCCCGCGTCGACCCGCCGTTCGCGGCCGGCGAAGCCGCCATGCTGGCGAGCTGGCTGGGCTTCCACCGCAGCACCCTGGCGCGCAAGTGCGAGGGTCTGACGGAGCGGCAGCTGAAGCTCCGTTCGGTCAGCCCCTCCACGCTCAGCCTGCTGGGCCTGGTCCGGCACCTGGCCGAGGTGGAGCAGTACTGGTACCAGGTGGTGCTGCTGGGCCTGGACCGCGCGCCGCTCTACTACACCGACGAGGACCCGGACCACGACTTCAACGGTGCCGACGACGGCGACCCCGCCGAGGCCTTCGCCACCTGGCGGCGCCAGGTGGAGCTGGCCGAGCAGGCGGTGGCCGGCCTGCCGATGGAGACCGTGGGCCGCAAGCAGCGCCGCGGCGAGGACGTGACGCTGCGCTGGATCCAGATCCACATGATCGAGGAGTACGCCCGCCACAACGGCCACGCGGACCTGCTGCGCGAGGCGGTGGACGGCGTCACCGGAGAGTGACGGCGCGTCAACTCCGTTTTGACCTCCGGGCGAACGGGTGATGCCGGGGTCAGGTGCGCAACCGCCCGCCGACCTGCGGCGTCCCTCGGTGGTGGGACCAGAACCGATCCGGTGCGTGCCGCTGGCACGCGCCACAACCCGAACGGCGCGCCAGGGCGGGCGCCGCAGCGGTGATCAGTGCGATACTCGGACAGTTCCGGTGAGTGGATGACGCGTCAGATTGACGGTGTGCCGACCGGAATTCCGGGGACAGGACAGGGAGGCGCGGCATGGGAGCACTTCGCGACGAGCACCACAACGGGTGGCTGATGCCGTCCGGGAGCTACCCGGCCGCGGTGTACGACGAGGACGACTGGGGGACGGCCGACACCATCCCCGCGCTGCCCAATCCGACCAAGATCGTCTCGGTCAAGCCGACCGGCTTCGAGTCGGCCCGCACCGTGGGCGAGCACGTCCGGGCCGGCACCCCGGTGGTGATGGACGTGACCGAGATGGACGACGCCGAGGCCAAGCGGATGGTCGACTTCGCCTCCGGCCTGATCTTCGGCACCCGCGGCGGCATCGAGCGGATCGCCCGCCGGGTGTTCCTGCTCACCCCGCCGGAGGTCGAGGTCATGGTGATCGACCGGCCGCTGGACGACAGCGGCTTCTACAACCAGAGCTGAGCCGGCGCGACCGGCGCCGCACCAGACCCCCGACCGGAGGCAGCCAAGGCCGCCTCCGGTTTTCTGTTGCCCATCGGCCGGGCATCACCGACTCGTCTGAGACACGAATGTCTCACGTGAGTTATCCTTCTCTCATGGCCATCGATCGCGACACGGTGCTGACGGCAGCCGTCGAGGTGCTCTCCCGCAACCCCACCGCCCACCTGGACGAGATCGCGCGCGCCGCCGGGATCAGCCGGGCCTCGCTGCACCGGGTCTTCCCGGGCCGGGAGACCCTGGTCCGCGAGGTCGGCCTGCTGGCGCTGCGCCGCTACCACGGCGCGCTGGACGCCGCCGACCTGGAGCACGGCGACACCGAGACCGTGCTGCGCCGGCTCGTCGGGCTGCTGGTGCCCGACGCGGCGCTCTGCGCCTTCCTCGCCGGCGAGAACCAGCTCTTCGACGACCCCGAACTGCTCGCCCTCTGGGAGCAGCAGGGCGAACGGGTGCGGGCCTTCTTCCTGCGCGGGCAGCAGCAGGGCGCCTTCCGGATCGAACTGCCGGCCGGGTGGCTCGCCGAGGCCTTCTTCGACCTGCTGGCCGGCGTCGGCTGGGCCGTCCAGGACGGCCGCCTCGCCCCCCGCGACAGCGCCTTCGCCCTCGTCGAACTCTTCCTCGGCGGAGCCCTCCGGAGACCCTCGTGACCACCGCCCTGCACCACCACTCCACTGCCGGCAGCACGCCGGACACCCCCGACACCCCCGCCACCGCACGCCGCCGCTGGGCCGGCCTGGCCGTCCTGGTGCTGGCCGTGCTGCTGGTCGCGATCGACGCGACCGTGCTCGTGCTGGCCATCCCCTCGATCACCGAGGCGCTCGACCCCGGCGCCACCCAGCTGCTCTGGATCGGTGACAGCTACTCCTTCGTGCTGGCCGGTCTGCTGGTCAGCATGGGCGCGCTGAGCGACCGGACCGGCCGCCGCCGGCTGCTGCTGCTCGGTGCCGCCGCCTTCGGCGCCGCCTCGCTGCTGGCCGCCTACGCGCCCTCGGCCGGCTGGCTGATCGCCGCCCGGGCCCTGCTCGGCGTGGCCGGGGCGACCATCATGCCGTCCACCCTCTCGCTGATCCGGGTGCTCTTCCCCGACGCCCGGCAGCGGGCCACCGCGATCGGGATCTGGGGCGCCGCCGCCACCGCCGGGGCCGCCGCCGGGCCGCTGATCGGCGGTCTGCTGCTGGAGCACTTCTGGTGGGGCTCGGTCTTCCTGCTCAACCTGCCGGTGATGGCGCTGCTGCTGGTGCTCGGCCGCTGGCTGCTGCCCGAGTCGCGGGACCCCCGGCCGGGCCGCTGGGACGTGGTCAGCGTGCTGCTCTCGATGACCGGACTGATCGCCCTGGTCTACGCGGTCAAGGAGGCCGCCGCGACCGGCCCCGCGCACGCGCAGGTCTGGGTGGCCGGCGCGCTCGGCGCGCTCGGCCTGTGGCGCTTCGTCAGGCGCCAGCTGCGGCTGGCCACCCCGCTGCTGGACGTGCGGCTCTTCGCCGACCGCCGGTTCTCCGGTGCGGTGCTCGGGGCGCTGGTGGCGATCCTCGGCATGGGCGGCGTGGTGTTCTTCATGTCGCAGTACCTGCAACTGGTGCGCGGCTACTCGCCGCTGACCGCGGGCCTGGCCGAGACGCCCGGCTTCGTGGCCGCGATGGGCACCTCGCTGGTCAGCGCCCGCCTGGCCCGCCGGGTCGGCGCGCGCGGCGCGCTGGTCGGCGGACTGGCGGTGCTGGGCCTGTCGCTGGGCGCCCTGGGGCTGCTCACCGAGTCGACCTCGTACCTGGTGCTCGCCACCGTCTTCGTCGGGGTCGGCGCGGCCGAGGGGCTGGTCTACACCGTCTCGTCCGACCTGGTGCTGACCGCCGCCCCGGCGAGCAAGTCCGGCGCCGCCTCGGCCGTCTCGGAGACGGCGTACGAGCTGGGCACGGCGCTCGGGATCGCGCTGTTCGGTTCGGTCCTCACCGCCGTCTACAGCGCCGCGGTCACCGCCCCGGCCGGCCTCGACCCGGCCGCGGCCGAGCAGGCCCGGGCCTCGCTCGGCGGTGCGGGGGCGGCCGCCCGCGCACTGCCCGGCGGCACCGGCGACGCGCTGCTGCAGGCGGCCCGCGCGGGCTTCGTGCACGGGGTGGGGCTGGCCTCGCTGCTGGCCACCGGCCTGGTGGCGGTGGGCGCGCTGACGGCCTGGCGGCTGCTGCGCCCGGCCGGTGCGCGCGGCCGGGGCCGACGGGGCGCCGGCCGGGCCCCTCGCCGCGCCTGACGGGGCGTCGGCCGGACCGGCGGCCGGGCGCAGCGGCCGTCAGCTGCCCAGCGGCAGCTCCAGCTCCGCCCAGACCACCTTGCCGTCGTTCGTGGGCCGGCTCCCCCAGCGGTGGGCCAACTCGTTGACCAGGTACATCCCGCGCCCGCCCTCGTCCTCCGACCCCGCCGGGCGCAGCCGCGGCGTCTGCCGCCCGGTGTCGGCCACCTCCAGAGTCAGCGTCCGGTCCCGGAACAGCCGCAGCCGCACCGGCTCGCCGCCGTGCACCAGGGCGTTCGTGACCAGCTCGCTGACCAGCAGCTCGGCGAAGTCCGCCAGCGGGGTCAGCCCCCAGGCGGCCAGCGTGGCGCGGGTGAACCGGCGGGCCCGCGACGGGACCGGCCCCTCGCCGGTCAGCGGCAGGGTGGCGATCCGGTCCCGGGGCAGCGGCAGCGCCCGGGCCATGATCATCGCCACGTCGTCCTCGCTGCCGCCGCGCACCAGGGCCGACACCACCGCGTCGCAGTGCGCCTCCAGGGTCCGCCCGCGGGACGCCAGGGTCTGCCGCAGCAGGTCGATGCCCAGGTCGATGTCGGCGCCGCGGCGCTCCACCAGGCCGTCGGTGTAGAGCGCCAGGATCGCGCCCTCGCGCAGCGTGAACTCGGTGTTCTCGAAGGCCACCCCGCCCACGCCCAGCGGCACCCCGGGCGACACCGGGAGCACCTGGGCGTCCCCGTCCGGGCCCATCACCACCGGCGGCAGGTGGCCGGCGCTGGCGAGGATGCAGCTGCGGTCCACCGGGTCGTAGACCACGCAGACGCAGGTCGCGAACTGGCCCTCGCCGATGCCGTTGGCGGTCTCGTCCAGCCGGGCCAGCACCTGGGCCGGCGCCATGTCCAGGGTCGCCAGGGTGCGGGCCACGGTGCGCAGCTGACCCATCGTCGCGGCGGCCCGGATGCCGTGGCCCATCACGTCGCCGACCACCAGCGCGACCCGCCCGCAGGAGAGCGGGACCACGTCGAACCAGTCGCCGCCGACCTCGCTGACCACGCTGCTGGGCAGGTACCGGTAGGCGATCTCCAGGCCCAGGGTGCGGTGGATCTCCTGCGGCAGCAGGCTGCGCTGCAGGGTGAGCGCGGTGTCCCGCTCGCGCCGGTAGAGCCGGGCGTTGTCGATGCTGACGGCGGTGCGCGCCACCAGTTCCTCGGCCAGCGCCACGTCGCCCTCGCTGAACGGCTCCGGGTTGCGGGTGCGGACGAACTCCGCACCGCCCAGCACCATCCCGCGGGCCCGCAGCGGGACCAGCAGGTAGGAGTGCAGTCCGGCGTCCAGGGCCGGCTGGACCCGCTCCTCGCGGGCCGCGATGGCGCGCAGCTTCTCCTCGTCCACCTGCGGCACGTGCAGCGGGCGGCCGCTGCGCAGGCTCTTGGTGTACACCCGGTTGGACTCGTAGGCCGAGGTGGCGCCGATCGCGTCGGCGGCACTGGTCAGCCCGCCGCCGTAGGCCTCGCCGGCCGCCACCGCGCGCAGCAGCACGCCCTCGTCGGGGGCCAGCAGGCCGGGCTCCTCGCCGCGCAGGATCGGGTCCAGCAGGTCGACGGTGGCGAAGTCGGCGAACCGCGGCACCACGGCCGCGATCAGCTCCTCGGCGGTGCGCTGCATGTCCAGCGTGGTGCCGATCCGCGCGGTGGCCTCGGCCAGCATCGCGAGCCGCTCCTGGGCCCGGGCGGCGCGCGCCTCGGCCTGGAACCGCTCGGTCACGTCGATCAGCGAGGAGCTGACCCCGAGCACCCGCCCCTCGGGGTCGGCCAGCCGGAAGTAGGAGGCCGACCAGGCCCGGTCGCGGCGCGGGTCGCCGGGGGTGCGCCCGTAGGAGCGGGCGTCCACCACCGGTCTTCCGGTGGTCAGCACCTGACGCATCACCGCCTCGATCTCGGTCGCGTTCAGGCCCGGCAGCACGGCGTCGATCCGGCGGCCCAGGTGGTCCTCGACCGGCATGCCGTTGATCTCGGCCAGCGCCTGGTTGAGCCGGACGAAGCGCAGCTCGGTGTCGTAGACCGCCATCCCGATCGGCGACTGGGTGAAGAAGCCGTCCAGCACCGCCAGGTCGGCCTCCACCTGGCGCACCGCGCGCACCTCCGCGCCGGTGGCCAGCACCAGCGGGCGCCCGCCGGGGCCGGCGATGCCGTAGGTGCGGAAGTCCAGCTCGACCGGGTGGCCGTCCTTGTGCCGGACCGGGAAGACGCCGGACCAGCGCCGGTCGACCAGGATCCGCTCGTAGAGCTTCAGCACGTCGCCGTGGCGCCCGGGCACCGCGAGCAGCGGGGCGGCGAACCGGCCGACGATCTCCTCCGCGCTCCAGCCGAGCAGCCGTTCGGCGTCCTCGCTCCAGTGCAGCACCCGCCCGTCGGCGTCCAGCAGTGCGGTGGCCAGCGGCACCAGGCGGTGCCCGTCGAAGCCTGCGGGCACGTTCCCGGAGCCCGCGTCGCCCCGGGCGTTCGGTGCTGGACTTTCCATGCTGGCGACCACCCCGGCTTGCGTGTGCGTGCGGCTGCTCGGTTCCAGCCTGCCCGGTGTCCGCCTCGACGGCGACCGCGCGCGACCGGGAGTGAACCGCCGGTCAGCGGGCCTCGCCGTCCAGCGCGGACTGGAGCATCCGGGACCACTGGCGGACCACGCCGGCCCGTCGGACGGCGTCGTCGGTGAGCAGATTAGCGAGCCCCAGCCCACGGGCAAGGTCCAGGGTGGCCTGGACGCTCTCCCGGACCCCCGCGGCGCCCTCGTCGACGCCGAGGAACTCCAGTGCGGCGCGGTGCGATTCGCGTCCGACCCGGTTCTCCAGGGCCACGATCCGCTCGCGCAGCGCCGGCTCGGTGGCGGCGGCCACCCACAGGTGCAGCGCGGCGCGGAACAGCGGCCCGGTGTAGAGGCGCACGATCAGCTCCACCACCGCCTCGGTGCGGGCCGGGCCGGCCGGCGGCAATTGGTCGGCGTCGGCCCGCACCGCCGTCAGGCGCTCGGCGGTGACGTGCTCGACGGCGGCGGTGAACAGGTCCTCGCGGGTCGGGAAGTGGTGCTGCGCCGCACCCCGGGTGACGCCGGCCCGCTCGGCCACCACGGTGACCGTGCTGCCGTTCCAGCCGAGCTCGGCCAGGCACTCCACGGCGGCCTCCAGCAGCCGGCGGCGGGTGGCCCGGCTGCGGTCCTGCTGCGGGGTGCGGGCGGCGGTGCTCATGGTGGTGCGCTCCGGGTGGGGGTGGGGCGGTGAGGGCCTGTCACCGCATCTTCGCAGACGCTACTTGCCGCGCAGCTCGCGGCGGAGGATCTTGCCGCTGGCGGACTTGGGCACCGCGCTCAGGAAGTCGACGGCGCGGACCTTCTTGTACGGGGCCACCTTGGCGGCCACGAAGTCCATCACCTGCTGCGCGGTCAGCTCGCTGCCCGGGACCCGGACCACGAAGGCCTTGGGCCGTTCGGTGCCGTCCTGGTCGGTCACCCCGATCACGGCGGCGTCGGCGATCTGGGGGTGGGTCAGCAGCAGCGCCTCCAGCTCGGCGGGCGCCACCTGGTAGCCCTTGTACTTGATCAGCTCCTTCACCCGGTCGACCACGTGCAGGTAGCCGCGGGCGTCCTGGTGGCCGATGTCGCCGGTGTGCAGCCAGCCGTCCGCGTCGATCATCGCGTCGGTCTCGCCCTGCCGGCCGAAGTAGCCCTTCATCACCTGCGGGCCGCGGATCAGGATCTCGCCGTCCTCGTCGACGCCGAGGTCGCGCCCGCTGCCGTCCAGGGCGAGCACCCGCAGCTCGGTGGCGGCCACCAGCTTGCCGACCGCGCCGGGCGAGGGCGCCGGGTCGTCCAGCGGGACCAGGTGGGTGGCGGGCGAGAGCTCGGTCATGCCGTAGCCCTGGTGCACCGTCGGCAGGCCGAGCCGGGCGGCCGCGGCGGCGGCCAGCGAGGCGTCCAGCGGGGCGGCGGCGCTGAGCACGTAGCGGATCGAGGAGAGGTCGTAGGCGTCCACCAGCGGGTGCTTGGCCAGCGCCAGCACGATCGGCGGGGCGACCGGGACGGCGTCGATCCGGTACTCCTGGATCACCCGCAGGAAGTGCTCCAGGTCGAACCGGGGCAGCACCACCATGGTGCCCCCGGAGCTCAGCGCCCGGTTGAGCAGCACGCTCAGGCCGTAGATGTGGAAGAACGGGAGGATCCCGACCACCCGTTCGCCCGGCTCGGTGGTGTGCACGGCGGCCACCTGGGCCAGGTTGGTGGCGATCGAGCGGTGGGTGAGCATCACGCCCTTGGGCAGGCCGGTGGTGCCGCTGGAGTAGGGCAGGATCGCCAGGTCCAGGGCCGGGTCGATCGCCACCTCGGGCGCCGGGGCGGTGCAGGCGCGCAGGTCGGCCAGGGTGCGGTGGACGCCGTCGGCGCCGTCCAGCACGAAGGTCTCGCGGACCTCCAGGCCCTCGGCGGCGGCGAGCGCGACCGGGAGCAGCAGCCGGGCGCTGACGATCCAGCGGGCGCCGCTGTCGCGCAGCTGGCCGGCCAGCTCCTCGGGGGTGGCGAGCGAGGAGACCGTGGTGACGGTGGCGCCCGCCTTGATCGCGCCGTAGAGCGCGATCGGGTACTGGATCGAGTTGAAGCTGTGCAGCGCGAGCACGTCGCCCTTGACCAGCCCGGCCTCGGCCAGGCCCGCGGCCACCCGCTCCACCGCGGTGCCCAGCTCGCGGTAGCTGAGGCTCTCCCCGGTCAGCCCGTCGATCAGCGCCGGGGCGTCGGCGTAGCGCACGACGGACTCGCCGAGCACGGCCTCGTGCAGCGGCAGCTCGACGGCGGGCACGTCCGGGTAGTGGCTGCGGAACACCATGGCGACTCCTGCGGGTGGGTGGGAGCGGAGCGGGCACCGGAGGGGTGGAGCCCGACTGACAGGAAGGCCCCTTACCCGCGTGCCGGGGTCGGCACGCGGGCGGCCGGCCGTCAGTACGAGCGGGGCAGCTTGAGGGTGTGCTGGGCCACGTAGTTGAGGATCATCTCGCGGCTGACCGGGGCCACCCGGCCGACCCGGGTGGCGGCGAGCAGCGCGGCCAGGCCGTACTCCTGGGTCAGGCCGTTGCCGCCCAGGGTCTGCACCGCCTGGTCGACGGTGCGGGTGGCGGCCTCGCCGGAGGCGTACTTGGCCATGTTGGCGGCCTCGCCCGCGGCCAGGTCGTCACCGGCGTCGTACAGGTGGGCGGCCTTGCGCATCATCAGCCGGGCCAGCTCGATCTCGATCGCGCACTGGGCCAACGGGTGGGCCAGGCCCTGGTGGGCGCCGATCGGGGTGTCCCAGACGGTGCGGGTGCGGGCGTAGTCGGTGGCGGTGTTGAGTGCCTGGCGGGCGACGCCGAGCGAGAACGCGGCGGTCATGATCCGCTCCGGGTTGAGCCCGGCGAACAGCTGCAGCAGGCCCGCGTTCTCGTCGCCGACCAGGGCATCGGCGGGCAGCCGGACGTCGTCCAGGAAGACCTGGAACTGCCGCTCCGGGGAGAGCAGTTCCATCGGGATCGGGCGGTACTCGAAGCCCGGGGTCTCGCGCGGCACGATGAACAGGGCGGGCTTGAGCTTGCCGGTGCGGGCGTCCGCGGTGCGGCCGACCACCAGCACCGCGTCGGCGCCGTCGATGCCGGAGATGAACACCTTGCGGCCGTTCAGGATCCAGTCGGACCCGTCCCGGGTGGCCACGGTGGAGAGCCGGTGCGAGTTGGAGCCGGCGTCCGGCTCGGTGATCGCGAAGGCCATCCGGCGGGTGCCGTCGCTCAGTCCGGGCAGCCAGGCGCGCTTCTGCTCCTCGGTGCCGAACCGGGCCAGGATGGTGCCGCAGATGGCCGGCGAGACCACCAGCATCAGCAGCGGGCAGCCGACCGTGCCGAGCTCCTCCAGCACGATGGACAGCTCGTAGACGCCGGCGCCGCCACCGCCGTACTCCTCCGGCAGGTTGACGCCGAGGAAGCCGAGCTTGCCCGCCTCGTGCCAGAGTTCGTCGGTGTGCTCGCCCGCGCGGGCGCGCTTGAGGAAGTACTCCGAGCCGAACCGGCGGCCCAGGTCGCCCACCGCCCGGCGCAGCGCGATCCGTTCGGGGGTCTCGATCAAGGGGCTCTCGGTGCTGTTCGGTGCCATCTGACTTCTCCTCGGATCAGGGTGAGGGTGTGTCGCACGGGGCGGGGCCGGTAGGTACCGGGCCCGATCAGGCAGGTTCGACGACGGCGAGCAGCGCGCCCAGCTCCACCTGCCGGCCGGGCGCCACGCGCAGGTCGGTGACGGTGCCGGCGACCGGGGCGGTGACCTGGTGCTCCATCTTCATCGCCTCCAGCCAGAGCAGCGGCTGGCCGGCCGCCACCTGATCGCCGACGGTGGCGGCGACCCGGACCACGGTGCCCGGCATGGGTGCGAGCAGGGCCCCGGGGTCGACCTGCACCTCGGGCTCGGGGAACCGCGGCAGGGCGGTCAGCGCGGTGCCGCCGGTCGGCCGGTCGACGTGGACCAGCGCGCCGTAGCGCGCCACCCGGAAGGTGCGCCGGACCCCGTCGACGGTGAGCACCACCCGGTCGGGATCGGCCGCCACCAGGCTCACACCCGGGTGGTCCTCGGCACTCAGCCCGTCCCGGGTCAACCGGTAACGGACCGTCAGCTCGGTACCGTCGGCCGCCTGGTAGCGCTTCACCTGGGGCTGCGAGGGCAGGTTGCGCCAGCCGGAGGGCAGCGGGGTGCGGCGGGCGGCCGCGTCCGCCAGGGCGGCGGCCAGGGCGGCCAGCGGCAGGTCGCGCTTGTCGCCGCCGGCCTCCCGCAGCCCGGGGTGCCGGGTCAGGAAGGCGGTGTCCAACTCGGCTGCCAGGAAGGCGGGGTGGCGCACGATCGCGTCGAGCAGCTCGCGGTTGGTGGTCAGGCCGTGGATCCGGGTGCGGGAAAGCGCGTCGGCGAGCCGGCGGGCGGCGGCGGCCCGGGTGGGCGCCCAGGCGATCACCTTGGCGAGCATCGGGTCGTAGTGCACGCCGACGGTGTCTCCGCTCCGTACGCCCGAGTCCACCCGCAGGCCCGGGCCCTCGGGGAACTCGACCAGGTGCAGCGGGCCGCTCTGCGGCTGCCAGTCGGCGGCCGGGTCCTCGGCGTAGAGCCGGGCCTCGATCGCGTGGCCGGTGGGCGCGGGCGGTTCCGGGTCCAGCCGCTCCCCCTCGGCGACGGCCAGCTGCAGGGCCACCAGGTCCAGGCCGGTGACGCACTCGGTGACCGGGTGCTCCACCTGCAGGCGGGTGTTCATCTCCAGGAAGAAGAACCGCCCGTCCGCACCGAGCAGGAACTCCGCGGTACCGGCGCCGGTGTAGCCGATGGCGCGGGCGGCGGCGGTGGCGGCCTCGGCGAGGCGGGCGCGCAGTGCGGCGTCCAGGCCCGGGGCCGGGGTCTCCTCGATCACCTTCTGGTGCCGGCGCTGGATCGAGCAGTCGCGCTCGCCGAGCGCCCAGACGGTGCCGTGCCGGTCGGCGATCAGCTGCACCTCGATGTGGCGCCCGGTGGCCAGGTAGGGCTCCAGGAAGACCTCCCCGTCCCCGAAGGCGGCCAGCGCCTCGGCCGAGGCGGCGGCCAACTCCGGCTCCAGCCGCGCGAGGTCCTCGATCACCCGCATGCCGCGGCCGCCACCGCCGGCGGCCGCCTTGACCAGCAGCGGCAGGTCGGCCGCGGTGGCCCGGGCCGGGTCCACCGGGGCCAGCACCGGGACGCCGGCCGCGGCCATCAGCTGCTTGGCGGCGGTCTTGGAGCCCATCGCGGCCATCGCCCCGGGCGGCGGACCGACCCAGGTGAGCCCCGCGTCCAGCACGGCGCGGGCGAACTGCGGGTCCTCGGAGAGGAATCCGTACCCCGGGTGCACCGCGTCGGCGCCGGCCGCGAGCGCGGCGGCCACCAGCAGGTCGGCCCGCAGGTAGGTGTCGGCGGGGGCGGCGCCCGGCAGGCGGACGGCCGCGTCCGCCTCGTACACGTGGGCCGCCGCCGCGTCCGGGTCGGAGTGCACCGCGACGGTGGCGATGCCCAACTCGCGGCAGGTCCGGGCGATGCGGCGGGCGATCTCGCCCCGGTTGGCGATCAGCAGTCGCTGGATCATGGTCTGACGGTCCTTCGGCTCGCTCATGGCCCTCACATCCGGAAGACGCCGTAGCCGCGCGCACCGGCCACCGGCGCGCTGTGCACGGCGGACAGGCACAGGCCCAGCACGGTGCGGGTGTCGCGCGGGTCGATCACCCCGTCGTCGTAGAGCCGGCCGGACAGGAAGGCCGGCAACGACTCCGCCTCGATCTGCTGCTCCACCATGGCGCGGATCGCGGCGTCCGCCTCCTCGTCGTACGGCTGCCCCTTCGCCGCGGCCGACTGGCGGGCCACGATCGAGAGCACGCCCGCCAGTTGCTGCGGTCCCATCACCGCGGACTTGGCGCTCGGCCAGGCGAACAGGAACCGCGGCTCGTACGCCCGCCCGCACATCCCGTAGTGCCCGGCCCCGTAGGAGGCGCCCATCAGCACCGACAGGTGCGGGACCTGGCTGTTGGCCACCGCGTTGATCATCATCGCGCCGTGCTTGATGATGCCGCCCTGCTCGTACTCCTTGCCGACCATGTAGCCGGTGGTGTTGTGCAGGAAGACCAGCGGGATGTCCCGCTGGTTGGCCAACTGGATGAACTGGGCGGCCTTCTGCGACTCGGCGCTGAACAGCACGCCCTGCGCGTTGGCCAGGATGCCGACCGGGTAGCCGTGCAGGGTGGCCCAGCCGGTGGCCAGGCTGGTGCCGTAGAGCGGCTTGAACTCGTCGAAGTCGGAGCCGTCCACGATCCGGGCGATCACCTCGCGCGGGTCGAACGGCACCTTCAGGTCGCCCGGGACGATGCCGAGCAGCTCCTCCTCGGCGTACTTGGGCGGCGCGGCCAGCGGGTCGGGGTCCGGGCCGGCCTTGCGCCAGTGCAGGCGCAGCACGGTGCGCCGGGCCAGCCGCAGCGCGTCCAGCTCGTCGGCGGCGAACTGGTCGGCCAGGCCCGAGGTGCGGGCGTGCATCTCGGCGCCGCCCAGCGACTCGTCGTCGGCCTCCTCACCGGTGGCCATCTTGACCAGCGGCGGGCCGCCCAGGAAGACCTTGGCCCGCTCCCGGACCAGGATGGTGTGGTCGGACATGCCCGGCACGTACGCCCCGCCCGCCGTGGAGTTGCCGAACACCACCGCGACGGTGGGGATGCCGGCGGCGGACAACCGGGTGAGGTCGCGGAAGAGCGCGCCGCCCGGAATGAAGATCTCCTTCTGGCTGGGCAGGTCGGCACCGCCGGACTCCACCAGGTTGATCACCGGCAGCCGGTTGCGCAGGGCGATCTCGTTGGCCCGCAGCGCCTTGCGCAGCGTCCACGGGTTGCTCGCGCCGCCGCGGACGGTCGGGTCGTTGGCGGTGATCAGGCACTCGGTGCCCTCGACCGTCCCGATGCCGGTGACCAGCGCCGCCCCGACGGGGTAGTCGCTGCCCCAGGCGGCGAGCGGGGAGAGCTCCAGGAACGGGGTGTCCGGGTCGAGCAGCGCCTCGATCCGCTCGCGGGCCAGCAACTTGCCGCGCTTGCGGTGGCGTTCGACGTACTTGGGGCCGCCGCCGGCGAGCGCCTTGGCGTGCTCGGCGTCCAGCGCGGCGAGCTTGTCGAGCATCGCGGCGCGGTGGGCGCCGTACTCGGCGGACCCGGGGTCCAGGCGGGTGGGCAGGACGGTCACAGCACGGCCTCCGAGCTGGTGGCGAGGCTCGTCAGCACAGCCTCGGGGATGTCGACGTGGCGGGAGCGCAGCCACTCCCCCAGCGCCTTGGCCTGCGGGTCGAACCTGGCCTGCGCGGCGACGCCCTCGCCCAGCAGGCCCTCGATCACGAAGTTGACGGCGCGCAGGTTCGGCAGCAGGTACCGGTGGACCGTCAGGTCGGCGGTCTCCGGGAGCAGTTCGCGCAGCCGGTCGGTGGTGAGGGTGGCGGCGAGCCAGGACCAGGCCGCGTCCGTGCGGGTCCACAGGCCCAGGTTGGCGTCGCCGCCCTTGTCCCCGCTGCGGGCGGCGGCGACCCGGCCGAGCGGAGCGCGGCGGGTCGGGCCGGCGGGGTACGGGGGCGCCGGGGCGGGCGCCGGGGGCTCCTCGTGCGGCGCCGCCGTCAGCGGGGCGGGCGGGATCGGCCGGCGGGTCCCGTCCGGGTGCACCGCCCAGTGCTCGACCTCCTCCTGCGCCACGAAGGCCGCGGTGAACACCCCGTACGGGTTGGCCGGTCCGGGCGGCGCGGTCAGGTGGAAGCCGGGGTAGCTGGACAGCCCGAGCTCCACGGCCGCCGCAGTGATCGCGCGGCCCACCCTGTCCCGGTCGGCGTCCCGCACGGTCAGCTGGAGCAGTGCGCTGGCCTGCTGCTCGGTGGCGGCGTCCGGCCGGTCGGTCCGGGCCAGCGTCCAGCGCACCTCGGCCGGACCGTCCTTGAGCTCCTCGGCGAGCTGGCGCTGCACCAGGTCCGCCTTGGCCTCGATGTCCAACCCCGTGAGCACGAACACCACCTCGTTGCGCCAGCCGCCCAGCCGGTTGAGGCCCACCTTGAGCGCGGCGGGCGGTGCCTCGCCGCGCACCCCGCCGATCCGCACCCGGTCCGGGCCCTGCTGCGCCAGCCGCACGGTGTCGAGCCGGGCCGTGACGTCCGGGCCGAGGTAGCGCGATCCGCCGGTCTCGTACAGGAGTTGGGCGGTCACCGTGTCGACGGTGACGGCGCCGCCGGTCCCCGGGTGCTTGGTGATCACGCTGCTGCCGTCCGCGTGCAGCTCGGCGAGCGGGAAACCGGGCCGGGTCAGGTCCGCGAGCTCGGTGAACCACCCGTAGTTGCCGCCGGTCGCCTGCGCCCCGCACTCCAGCACGTGCCCGGCCACCACCGCGCCGGCCAGCGCGTCGAAGTCGGTCGGCCCCCACCCGAAGTGGGCCACCGCCGGGCCCACCACCAGGGCGGCGTCGGTCACCCGCCCGGTCACCACCACGTCCGCCCCCGCCCGCAGGCAGTCGGCGATCCCGAAGGCGCCCAGGTAGGCGTTGGCGGCGAGGAGCTGCGCGGGATCGGTGAACTCGGCGGCCCGGTCGAGCAGGTCGTCCCCGGTGACGTGCCCCACCCGGGGGTGGAGGCCCAACCGCTCCCCCAGCGCCGCGACCGCCTCCGCCAACCGCGCCGGATTCAGCCCGCCCGCGTTCACCACGATCCGCACCCCGCGCTCCTGCGCGAGGCCCAGGCAGTCCTCCAACTGCCGCAGGAACCCCTTCGCGTACCCGGCCCCCGGATCCTTCAGCCGGTCCCTGGCCAGGATCAGCATGGTCAACTCGGCCAGGTAGTCCCCGGTCAGCACGTCCAGCGCCCCACCCGTGAGCATCTCCCGGAACGCCGAGAACCGGTCCCCGTAGAACCCGGACGCGTTCCCGATCCGCAGGGGGTCTTGACCATGGCTGACGGACATGCGGCGCCTCTCTGGCACGGGGCGGGGGACACGGGGCACGGGGCAGGATCAGTGGGCAGGAGCAAGGAGCAGGAGCACTGCCGCGGGCCCGCCGGGGGCGAACGCGGCGGGCTGGGAACGATGGTGGGTCAGCGGCGAGAAAAAAGCAATCATGCGTGCTTGTTTTCTGCCAACCCCTGCCCTTCGGTTCGCCACACCGAGCGTGGCACGGCGGACGGGCGAGCTGGTGTGCTTGCCGGTGCCGGCGGGCAGGCTCGTCCGAGTCCGAGTCCGAGTCACCAGGAAGCCGACGGAGGGCGCATGCCGACCGACGCCAAGATCCACGACTGGCGGATCGAGCCCCGCGAGTACGCGCGCCAGGAGGAGAGGCGCGGCAGGCGCCACGCGTACGAGAGCGTCGACCCGGCGCGCACCGCGCTGATCGTGATCGACATGGTGTCGTTCTTCGTCGAGGCGAATCCGTACGCCCGCGGCATCGTGCCCAACATCGACCGTGTCGCCGGGGCCCTCCGCCGAGCCGGCGGCGTGGTCGCCTGGGTGCTCCCGGCGAACGAGGCACCGCTCGGCAGCCTGAGCACCGAGTTCTACGGACCCGCGGTCAGCGAGATGTTCGCGGCGACCGGGGGCGAAGGCCCGCTGCGCTCGCGGCTGTGGCACGGCTTCGACGTCCGGCAGACGGATCTCCTGGTGGAGAAGACCGCCTACAGCGCCTTCTTCCCCGGCCGTTCGCCGCTGCCGGGCCTGCTCGCGGAGCGTGGCATCGACACCGTCCTCATCACGGGCACGGTCACGAACGTCTGCTGCGAGTCCTCGGCCCGGGACGCGGCCACGACGGGGCTGCGCACGCTGATGATCGCCGACGCGAACGCGGCCCGGCGCGACCAGGACCACAACGCCGCGCTGCACACGGTCTACCGGTCGTTCGGCGACGTGCGGACCACGGACGAGGTACTGGACCTGATCGGACAACGGACTGACCACCGCTGAGCCGACGACCTGCTGTGCTCCGCCGCGACAAGGCCGGCCGGCGGGACCCTGGGATCACCGGCACGGCTCTGCGACCTGTGCACGTGAACATCAAGGCCCTCGACCCTGCGGCGGTCGGCCGGTTCTGGGCGGCTGCGCTCGGCGCGACGCGGGCGGACGTGGGCCAGGGCGACGTCCCGTGGACGGTGCTCGCCGACCCCGAGGGGCACGAGCTCTGCGTCTGCGCGCTGCACTGACCCCGGCAGCAGGCCGCCCGGGGAGCACGGCACCGTGCCGGGACCCTGGGCGGCCTGCCGGTCCGTCAGTCCGTCAGTCCGTCAGTTCAGGAAACGGCTGCCCGGGCCCCAGCAGGCGCTCTCCCAGGCCTTCGTGGGCGCGGCGAGGGTGCCGGTGCCGTAGGGGTCGGGGAGGAGGGTGAAGACCGCCTGGTGGGAGTCGCCGCCGCAGGTCGCGCCCGTGCTGCCGTAGTCGTTGAACAGGGCGAGGCTCGCCTTGCCGCTGCCGTTGTAGTCACCGGCGGTCAGGAAGCGGGTGCCGGTGCCCCAGGTCGGGGCGTCCCACTGGCTCACCGGGTAGCCGAGCCCGCCGTCACCGTTGCCGTCCGCCGAGATCGTGAACACCCGGACGTGGCCCGCGCCGTAGTCGTACAGCAGCGCCAGGTCGCTCTTCCCGTCACCGTTGAAGTCACCGGCCGTCAGGAACGACGTCCCACCGCCCCAACACGTGCTCTCCCACGCCGTCCTGGGCGCGGCGAGGGTGCCGGTACCGGCCGGGTCGGCGGTGAGGGTGAAGATCGCCTGGTGGGAGTCGCCGCCGCAGCTCGCACCGGCGTTGCCGTAGTCGTTGAACAGGGCCAGGTCGGTCTTCCCGTCGCCGTTGAAGTCGCCGGCGGTCAGGAAGCGGGTGCCGGTGCCCCAGGTCGGGGCGTCCCACTGGCTCACCGGGTAGCCGAGCCCGCCGTCGCCGTTGCCGTCCGCCGTGAAGGTGAACAGGCGGACGTGGCCCGCGCCGTAGTCGTACAGCAGCGCCAGGTCGCTCTTCCCGTCACCGTTGAAGTCACCGGCCGTCAGGAACGCCGTCCCGCCACCCCAACAGGTGCTCTCCCACGCCGTCCTAGGCGCCTGGTAGGTCCCGCTGCCGGCGGGGTCGGCGAGCCATTCGACGATCGCCACGTGGTCCACGCCCGGGCAACTGGAGCCGGCCGAGCCGTAGTCGTAGAAGGCGGCGAGGTCCGCCCGGCCGTCGCCGTTGAAGTCGCCGGTGGTGGTGAACTTGGGCGTGCCCGCCTGGCACGGCCCGTCCCACTGGGTGGCCAGCCCGTTGAAGGTGCCGGACCAGTCCGCCCTGCCGGTGAGCGAGAAGAGCGCGTTGTGCTCGCCACCGCCGCTGCCGCAGGAGGTGCCCGGTCCGTAGTCGTAGAGCAGCGACAGGTCGTCGATCCGGTCGCCGTTGACGTCCCGACCGGCCGGGCGCGGCACGGTGTCCACGAAGTGGGTGCCCGCCGCGTAGTAGCCGTTGACCGCGGCGCTCACCTGGTCCGGCGTCAGGGCACCGGAGTTGGTGTAGTAGACCCAGTTGACCTGCTCGTCCCAGGAGCGGGCCGGGCCGGTGGCGGCCAGGTCCTTGAACCACTCGTTGAAGTCGAGGGTCATCGCCTCGCGCGGGTCGTACTTCGCCGCGGGGGTGAAGTACGGGGCGCCGTCCAGGTAGAAGGTGACCGCGCCGTTCACCGCCGTCATCTGCAGGGTGTGCCACCCCTGCAGCGAGTGCACGGCGTTGTTGTTGTTGAAGGTGGTCTCGTCGGCCGGGCTGTACCAGGCGGTGGTGTACAGCGAGGCGCCCGGCGCGCCCCAACCGCCGTGCGGCAGGTACTCGTTGTCGAGCTCGCTGTAGAGCGGGTTCTCCGGGGAGATCGCGTAGAAGGACTGGATCGGGTGGTCGGGGTTGCTGCTGTCCGCGGTGCCGACGGTCGGTGCGTCGTTGAAGTACACCCGGGCCGCGTAGGTGCCGCTGAAGAACTTCCGCTGCGCGGTGCCGAGCTGGGCCTGCGTGGTGCCGGCCGCGGTGCCGTCGGTGCCGGCCCGCAGCCGCAGCGCCTGACCGCCCTGGGCGGTCGGGTCGGCCGGGAAGCTGACGCCGTCGGCCGACCAGGTGGCGCCGGGCACGCCCGGGCCGCCCGCGCGGGTGCGGACGGTCCAGTCGTGGGCGGCGAGGGCCGGATCGGCGGGGCCGCTGTAGTGGAAGTCGTCGAACAGGGCGCCGCCGGCGGGTGCCGGCGCCGAAGTGGCGGCGGCCGGGGCGGCGGCCGCTGCGGGTGACGGGGCGGCGAGGGC